>JAGALE010000033.1 GCA_017625335.1 Lachnospiraceae bacterium | reverse complement strand
ATCTTCAGTAATTATTTTCGTAGCACCTATATTGAGCTTGCAATTGGAACAAGCTGTTTTTAGATTTGTTTACGAAAATAAAGAGAATGAAAAAGTAATTGTAACTCAATGTATCAATTTGGTAATAATATTACTATTATCAGTGTATTGTATTATGGGGTTTTTGAGGAAATTCACATCGTATTACACTTTGTTTTTTGGATATATTAGTTGTTTGTGTTTGTTTTCTATATTAAAAGAATATATTAGAGGAATAGGCAAAATTAAAGAATATGTTTTGTTTTCTTTACAAAATGTAATGCAAGTTTTATTGCTTAGCTTCGTTTTTGTAAAGCCTTCACAAGATAAGGTTGGTTCGATATTATTCGTACAGGTAAGTTCATATCTAATATTGATTATTATCATTTTAATAAAAGAAAAACCATACGATTATAAATATATTAAGCTAGACAAGAATTTATTGAAAGAACTATTAAAATTTTCAATACCTCTAATTCCAAATACTATTTCTTTTTGGATTATTAATCTTAGCGATAGATTATTAATTACATATTATTTGGGATCATATTCAAATGGTATATATGCTGTGGCATGTAAAGTTCCAACTATGATATCTATGTTAAATAGTGCATTTGTACTTGCGTGGCAACAAGAAGCGATTGGATTAATCAAAAATAATGATATACAAAAAGTTAAAACAATATTTCTTAATGTTATAAAATTTATTTTTTCGATATTATTTATTACTACAATAATTTCTCCTTTGATATTTAGATTATTTATAAGTAAGAAATATGATGCAGCTGTCAGTTTAGTACCTATATTATTGACTGGAACAGCATTTCTTTGTATAGCACAGTTTTTTAATGGTATATTAGTAGCCAAAATGAAGACTTTGTCAGTTGGAGTATCAACCACTATTGGTGCTATCATTAATATACTTATAAATGTTGAACTGCTAAAAGAGTTTGGTGTGGTGATAGCAGCAGTTTCCACATTAGTATCTTATTTTGTGCTTTTTATAATTAGAATAATTCAAGAAAAAACACTTGCAGAAAAAAAGTGTATTATACTGATTGTGGTGGGAACTGTGATTGAAGTTATATTAGCGTATGCAACATTTCGATTAAAAACAATAGGTTTAGTTTTACTATTATTTGCAATTTGTGTTAGTTTGTTTTGGCTAAATAAAAAACATATAATAAAAAAGAAGAGTGAAATATGAATGTAAAAAATGAGTATGAATTCTATAAGATATATGTAATTAGTATTATAAATAAAATGGTGGAAAGAGTTTACATATGACCGTACAATTATATATTAAATATCATATAACCCAAGCATTAGAAAACCCCATAACCAAGTGGTTTTTCATATGCGCTGTATTTTTACCATTCCTGGTTTCGTTTTTTCTAAAGAAACCCCATGGCACCATATTGCGTAAGGTAGGTCTTCTCGCCTTTTCTCTCTACGCCATCTATGCCATGACCTTGCTAGATCGTATGGATACAGGTGTTTCATTGCTCAGCTTGGATTTTTTGTGGACTTGGAAGAGAGCCTTTGAGGGTTCCGTGAAGCATCAGTATTTTATAGTGGGCAATATTATGCTATTTGTGCCATATGGTATGGTTGTAACTTCGTTATTTCCCAAGGATAAGCGCAGATGGTGGATTGCGTTGCTGATAGGAATTGCCACCTCGGGATGCATAGAAGTTGCCCAGATGGTATTTCATGCAGGACTTTGTGAGTTGGATGATGTGATCCACAACACCATTGGAATGATGGTGGGTTATGTGGTTGTAAGATTATGTGAATTGATTATAGGTACAGTGAAGAACCAGCCGATTTAGGCTGGCTTTGTTGTTTACAAATTCCTCTTAATTTGTTAATGTGTACCCATGAATGATAATACAACTCTTACAATTGAACAAAATGTGGCGAATAACCATACCACATCCGTGCCTAAACCCCGCTACTACATACTAGACACAATTCGCGGTATATGCATCATCTTAGTGGTTTTATATCACCTGTTGTATGATTTAAGTGAGGTCTACGGAGGAAACTATGCCTTCTTCAGGTCTGAAGGGATGAATGTGTTCAGGGATGCATTTGTAGGAACTCTAATTTTTCTGTCAGGCATATCCTGTAATCTGAGCCGAAGCAATGTGAAGAGGGGAGTTAAAACCTTCTTGTTCGGCTTAGTTATATCGGTGGTTATGCTTGTGGTTATGCCATCCTCAAAGGTGTACTTTGGCATACTTCATTTTCTGGGATTTTCTATGATACTTTATGGACTTATAGGGAAGCTCCTAGAGAAGATACCTGCCATAACAGGCTTTCTAGGCTTCCTTCTGGTACATCTTCTTACCTATGGTGTGTATGAAGGCTATGTTGGTTGGCCGGGACTTTTCATGGTGGATGTACCACAGGTTCCAAGAAACTTGTTCTTCTTCATACTAGGCTTTAAAACAGGTCATGGGGCAGGAGACCATTGGCCTATAATTCCCTGGCTTTTTATATTCCTTGCGGGAACCTATATAGGAAGGTACTTTAAGGAGGAACGTGTACCTAAGTGGTTTAGTAAGAACCCTATACCCCCACTTTCCTTCATAGGAAGTAAAACTTTAATTATATATCTGGTGCATCAGCCTCTAATATACGGAGCTTTGTACCTGTTTCATATGGGTGGAATAATATGACAATTTGCATATTCCACCCATTTGTGCTATAATGTCACCGTCTGTAGTTAGTTGGAGGATACAGATTTCGAAAAGTTAAGAACTTTAGCGCCATGCACCTTGCAGGTAACGAGACAGGCAAGGTTAACGAGGTAAAGAGTTATCGAAGAATTCGGCGGATGCTCTTTCGCGCAACTGAGCGTGTTATGGTCCGGACAAATATGAGGGTAACCTCAAAACAAATCCAACCAATCAGTGCAGTAAGAGATATTATATATGTTCTAGAGAATAGGAATCAAAAAGCAGGCATATATAATACTTAAGCTGGTTAAATCATAATTATTATATAACGGCAAATATTGTGAATTCACTAGTATGGATTATTGTTCTATGTGTCATGTATCATGCATATATGATGAAAACCTACTAACTAGTGAGTGTGTTTTTGCTGTGGAAAAAGAAATGAGGTTAATTAAATATGTGTGGAATAATAGGATTTACAGGTACTATACCTGCGAAGGATGTAATTATTGGTGGTCTTGAGACTTTGGAGTATCGTGGTTATGACAGTGCAGGAGTAGCACTTCTTCATGACGGAGAAATCACTGTTAAGAAGAGAACCGGTAAGGTTGAGGAGCTTAAGAAGCTTTGCGGTGACATGAACAATCCTGCAACCTGTGGTATCGGACATACTAGATGGGCAACTCACGGTGGAGTAACTGATGCAAATGCTCATCCTCACCGCTCTGGCCAGGTTGTACTTATACATAACGGTATCATCGAGAACTATCGTCAGCTTATCACTGAGTATGGTCTTGCAGATGATTTAGTATCAGAGACAGATACAGAGGTTGTAGCAGCACTTGTTAACAAGTTCTACGAGGGTGATCCTGTTAAGGCGATTAAGAAGGCAGTAAAGGTTTTGTCAGGTGCATTTGGTCTTTGTATTATGTTCCAGGATATACCGGACACCATCTACTGTATTAGAAATGTCAGTCCACTTGTAGCTGCAACAAGCGACAAGGGTTCAGTTATAGCATCAGACCTTACAGCACTTATTGCATATTCAAAGGATTATTTTGTAGTTCCTGAGTATCACCTTCTTACTCTTACAAAGGATGGAATCGATGTAAGGGATATGAAGGGCAATGAGGTTAAGCCACAGATTCTCTCAGTTAATTGGGACATCACCAGCGCACAGAAGGGTGGATATCCATTCTTCATGCTTAAGGAAATCTATGAGCAGCCGGATGCTATTAGAAATACAGTTGCACCACGTGTTATGAATGGTATGCCTGATTTTTCAGAAGATGGAATCGACGACTCAGTATTCGAGAATATTGACAAGGTAACAGTTATCGGTTGCGGAACAGCTATGCACGCAGGTATGGTTGGAAAGCACCTTATAGAGAGCAAGCTTAGAATACCTGTACAGGTTGAGATTGCTTCAGAGTTTAGATATAAGAACCCAATCATTGACGAGAAGACACTTACCATCGTGCTTTCACAGTCCGGTGAGACTATAGATACCCTAGAGGCTATGAAGCTTGCAAAGGCTAACGGCTCAAAGGTTATCTCAATCGTTAATGTTAAGGGCTCAAGTATTGCAAGAGAGAGTGACTACGTGCTCTACACTCACGCCGGCCCTGAGATAGCAGTTGCCAGCACAAAGGCATACACTGTTCAGGTTGCTGCTATGTACCTAATCGCAGCTAGAATGGGATTGGTTAAGAAGCTTGTATCAGACTCAGAGACAAAGAGGTTTATGACTAAGCTTGTTAATACACCTAATATAATCGAGGATACGTTAGAGGGAGCTAATAACATCAAGCGTGTGGCTAATCATATCAAGCTTTCACCTGATGCATTCTATATCGGTAGAGGTCTTGACTACACTATGAGCCTTGAGGCATCACTTAAGCTTAAGGAGATTTCCTACATTCACGCTGAGGCTTACGCTGCCGGCGAATTAAAGCACGGAACCATAGCCCTTATCACCGAAAATGTACCGGTTATCGCCATTGCAACTCAGGAGGATGTATACGAGAAGGTTATCTCTAACATCCGTGAAGTGAAGGCAAGAGGAGCTTATGTAATCCTTATCAGTATGGATGAAAAGGTTGACGACCCTAAGATCTGTGATAAGCACATTCGTATACCTAAGCTTGATCCAGAGTTTACAGCGTTTGCAACAGCTGTTATCTTACAGCTTATTGCATACTACACTTCAGAGGCTAAGGGACTTGACGTTGATAAGCCACGTAACCTAGCAAAGTCTGTAACAGTAGAGTAAAGATTAATGCTTTTAAAGATGAGAGCGTTATAAGAAGTAATAGATTTTGTAATAATATAGAGTGAGAAGTGTTTGACCTACACATACAAATACGTATGTGTAGGTTTTCTTTTGATTTATGTCCACGCGGGTATGGGGATGTAGGAATCTAAACCGTATACCCGAGGGAAATAAAAAACACATGGAAACATTAATATTGTTCCCATGTGTTTTGTTGATGTATTGTTAATACACCGTTGATATATTGTTTTCGGATTGTTTCTGCAACGTTTAAAAAACAGAACAGTTCTTTAAAGAATGTTTATTAAAGAATAATTATAAAAGAATAATTATAAAAGAATAATTATAAAAGAATAATTATAAAAGAATAATTATAAAAGAATATTCCTTAATGGTCACTTACTCTTCTGTAGTCTCAGTTGTCTCCGGTGGCTCCACCGCGCTTGTAATCATAGCAGCGTCGATACGCATAAAGTCACGGTCGCTAATGCAGTAGGTGTCACCCTCCTCCACGATTTCTACTGTGATAGTAACAGGCTCGCCGTAGGTCATATTAAGTGCACCGTCAGATAGGATTTCTACCATGCCCTTTGAGAATTCAGTTTCATACTGAGAGAGGGTATAGTCGTTGTAAACACCATCCTTAACCCCCTGGTTAAAGTTGTCAACGTATGCAGATACCTGTTCGGAGGTCTGCACGAACAGATTCATAGGATAGATTATAACATCTACTAAGTAGACACTACCGTCCCTTCTTGCTTTAGATACGGAATAGTTACATTTGCTGTAAATGAGTCTGGCAAGCTCTATGTAATCCTCTCTTAGCTCAGGTGCATCAGTTATTGTGATGCCGTAATATGTAATAATATTATCTGCCAGATATTCTACATTCGCCTGATATAAATTATCTGCTTCCTCCTGTGTTGCTCCTGATGCCTTTATATAGTCCTCAGTTGCGCCCATGTAGTTTATAGCTATTAAGCTCTTTATGTAGCTTTGGTAAACCTTCTCAACGTCAGTGCCGCAGGCAGTCAGCGAAAAAAGCATACTAAAGCATAAGGTAAAAATAGTTAGTTTCTTAAATAGTTTCGCCATAGCATAATCCTTTCCTTGAACGTAGTAATGCTCATTGCTTCGCGGTTATTATATCACAATAAGTATCCGAATGCGATAAAAATATGTTAAAATTCGAAAACAAAAAATGACTAAACTATGCAAAAAATGAGTGCATTATGTCTTTTCTTATGTTATAATTGGTTTGAATTATTGTTATATTGAAGGAAAGGGGATTAAAATAATGGATGTACAGTTCAAGACAGCGTCTTTTGGTGGTTACGACAAGAAGGCAGTAGATGCATATATAGAAGATACAAATAGAGCTCATGAGAAGGAGGTTGCTGATCTTAAGGCTAACGTTTTAAAGCTTAGTGAGACAGTTAAGAATCTTCATACTATGAGAGAGACTAATATTAATGAGTCTACAGCAACTATAGAGAATCTTAAGAAGGTTAATGATGAGCTTTCTTTAGAGGTTGCTCAGCTTAGAGAGAAGATGGAGACTTATACAAGCAGAGATCAGGAGTCAGCTGCAAGATATGAGTCTATTTCAAGAACACTTTTAGAGGCTAGAGAGAACGCAGATACTCTTGCAAGACAGACAGAGGCTGAATGCCAGGCACTTAGAGCTAATACAGAGGCTGAGTGTAACAGAATTCAGACTGAGACAGCTGCTGCTTGTGAGAAGATGATGATAGATACTACTGATGAGTGTGAGAGAATGCATGCAGATACAGTTTCAGCTTGCGAGAAGATGAAGGCAGAGACTACAAGCGCTTGTCAGGAGAGAAGAGACAGTACTTATGCTAATTGTGATGATTTAAAGAGAAGAACTGAGGATGAGGTTACAGCTCTTAGAGCTAATGCTGAGTATGAAGCCAGAGTATTAAGAGAGCAGACTGAGGCTGAGTGTGAGGAACTTCGTATTCAGGCTAGAACAGAAGCATATACAACAAGAATGAATGTAAAGCGTGAGTGTGAGAGTGTAAGTGATTATATGGCACAGCTTAAGCTTGCTCTTGATAATGTAGTACAGGCTGTTGGCGATGCTAAGGAAGTGACAGACATAGCTTTTCCGGAGCTTAACTCTTAATTAGATTTCTGTTAGAATTATAAGATGAGATGGCTGTTGCAGATTATGCAACAGCCATGTTCACGTATTAAGGATGGAGGGACAAAAGATGGTACTTGAGAACAAATATCTTAGAAAAGCTATCCAAAAGGCTGGATATGTAATTATAGTTAAAACCTGTCAATTGAATGAGAGAAAAAGTCAGCTTGAGTATATATCTCATAATGCCTCTATGCTTGGAATGAACGTGGAGATGCTTAATAAAGGTATGAAGCTGACTGAGGATTACATACATCCGCAGGATAGAGAAAAGGTTATTAGAACAGTATTAGATGCAGTTGAGAATAAAGTGGATGATTATACTCACGAATATAGAATGGTTGGAGATGACGGCAAGCTTTACTATGTATCTAACGAGATATCTGTATCAGATGTTGCGGATGGTTATTTTAAGGTAGAATTTTATATTAAGGATATTACTGAAAGCCGTGCTCAGGATAGAGCCGCTAAGGATACAACCAGACGGGTAAGAAAAGCATTAGATAAAAATAAGCAGAACATAGTGGCAGGCACTGATCAGTTGGACAAGCTTATTACTGACGATAAGGTAAAGCTTATGATGGAGACATTTACTAAGCTTACCGGACTTTATTCCGTGTTTGTAGATGTGGAGGGAAGAATTGTGTTTCCTCCTACAGGACCTGCTACAAATCTTGGAGATTTCTATGATTTGTTTGAAAAGCCTGCTTACAAGGAATACTATAAGCATATTAAGCAGACTGTCCTTGAGAATGAGACACCTACAATTTTAGATAGAGAAGAGGGTGGAATTGGTAAAATTTCTGCTTCTCCAATTAAAATTAATAATGAGCTTAAAGGTATCTGGATGGTAGGCTCATATACCAAGGAAGAAACAGAAACACTTAGAAGGGTGTACGATAGTCATTGGGAGATTGCTAATATGATTTCCGAGGATCTTAGAATGACTGTTGCCATAGAAGTCGAGTCAGCTAAGTCAAAGGGTGCCGGCAAAAAATTATTAGAAGAGCTTACAAGACAGAGTATAGTAAGCGACGCTATGGGTAAGATTAATAGTAAGCTTATAGATACTGTAGATCAGGCTATAGAGGAAACTCTTCGTAATGTTGGAATTAATATGGGCATTGATAAGGCCGGGGTTTATACAGTAGATACAGTTACTAAGAATTACGAGCTTAGAAGCTATTGGAATGCTTCCGGCGAGACACCAACAGATGAGTTGCTTATTGCGCTTCCTGACAGAATGTATATGGTAGAGCAGCTTATCAAAGAGGGCGATGGCTGTTACGCGGTTGATAGCAGTAATCTGACAGAAGAGTCTAAGATGATGCTTATGAGATATGGCTGTAAGGCAACTATAGCATACCCAATATATCTTAGCAATGCATTTTATGGAGTGCTTCTTTTGGCTGAGTCAGGTGGAGAGCGTGTGTGGACAGCAGACGAGCTTCGTTTTACAGGCAATATTGCTGTAGTAATTCAGAACATGTTAGAGAATGCAGTTGGTGATGACAATATAAGAAATGTAAATAAACATCTTATAGAGACATACAATAGCTTCAATGTGGGTATATTTGTAAGAGATGCATATTCCGGAGAGGTTTTATTTTCCAATAAGAAGATGAATGAGATGATGGGATATGACTTTACCGGTGGAGACAGTAGAGAGCTTATAACAGACCTGCATGATAAGTTTGACAATCTTGACGGTGTAAGAAAACCATTTATTACTAAGGACAAGGTTGTGAATTGGCGAAGATATATTCAGAAGTTAGATAACATTATGGATATTACTGAGGTTCGTATTGATTGGCTTCAGGGTCAGGCGGCTTCATTAATTATTTTAAGAAAAGCTAAGGATTTATAAAATATTGACGATATATAAAGTAGCGGGAAAGGAGCTATTATGGCAAGTTCAGATATAGGAATTGATTTAGGAACAGCCAGTATTTTAGTATATGTTAAGGGCAAAGGCGTTGTACTTCAGGAGCCTTCAGTTGTAGCATATGATAGAGATACTAATCGTATAAAGGCTATAGGAGAAGAGGCAAGACTTATGCTTGGTCGTACTCCTGGCAATATAGTTGCAATCAGACCACTTAGACAGGGCGTTATCTCAGATTACACAATTACTGAGAAGATGCTTAAGTACTTCATTCAGAAGGCAGTAGGTAAGAATTTCTTCGGTAGAAGACCTCGTATCAGCGTTTGTGTTCCATCAGGAGTTACAGAGGTTGAGAAGAAGGCTGTTGAGGATGCTACCTATCAGGCAGGTGCAAGAGATGTGTATATAATCGAGGAGCCTGTGGCAGCAGCTCTTGGTGCAGGTATAGACATATCAAGACCATGTGGCAACATGATTGTAGATATAGGTGGAGGTACCACAGATATAGCAGTTATATCCTTAGAGGGTACTGTAGTTAGTAATTCTATCAAGGTTGCAGGTGATGACTTTGATGATGCTATCGTGAAGTTTATGCGTAAGAGACATAATCTTCTTATCGGTGAGAGAACTGCTGAGGAGATTAAGATTAAGATAGGTACATGCTATAAGAGACCTGAGAATATAACTATGGATATTAGAGGACGTAACCTTGTTACAGGTCTTCCTAAGACAGTTACCATCTCGTCAGATGAGACTGAGGAAGCATTAAGAGAGGTTACTGCTCAGATTGTAGATGCAGTTCACGCAGTTCTTGAGAGAACACCGCCAGAGCTTGCAGCGGACATTGCCGACAGAGGAATTGTCCTTACAGGCGGAGGAGCTCTTCTCCATGGATTAGAGGATTTAATCGAGGAGAATACCGGAATTACCACTATGACAGCAGAGCAGCCACTCACAGCTGTTGCTATCGGAACTGGTAAATACATCGAGTTTTTAAGTGACAAAAATTAAGGAGTAGATAGGATGGTAAGAGGACTTTATACAGCCTGGACAGGTCTTCGTAATGAAGAAAAGCGTATGGATGTCATCACCAATAATATGGCTAATGCCAATACCACCGGATTTAAGAAGGTGGAAGCCACATCTCAGTCCTTTGACAGTCAGTTAGCAGTTAAGATTAACGACAGAATTGAGGGGCCTGACTTAATAAGAAGCGTGGGAGATGTAACTCTAGGTGTTAAGATTGGTGAGACTTATTACGATATGTCTCAGGGAAGCTTTAGACAGACAGAGGATTTATATAACTTTGCATTGTCAGGAAGAGGATTTTTTACCATCAGCACAACAGACAAGAGTGGAACGCAGCACATCAGATATACCCGAGATGGTGATTTCACTGTAACCAAGGATGGTTTTCTTGTAACTAAGGATGGAGATATGGTGCTGGGAGATGGTGGCAATCCAATCCAGATACCGGGAGCAGACACAGCTAAGATTAGTGTTAATTCTCTTGGAGAGATATATGTGGGTAACACATATGTATCTACTATGCAGATAGTAGACTTTGATAACTATGAAGCACTTTCAAGCTATGGGGAGAATATGTACGAGCCTGTAGAGGGTGCGACTAATATCATAGATGCGGAAGCTACAGTTAACCAGGGATTTTTAGAAATGTCTAATGTTAACATGGTT
>JAGALE010000364.1 GCA_017625335.1 Lachnospiraceae bacterium | reverse complement strand
TGTAGTAACGACCTTTTAGTATTTATTACATTGTATTTTACTCTTTTACACCGTACATCTTAGCTAAACCTATTGTTTTTCTAGCCCAGTTAGTATGTGTTTTCACTTCATTCATACGATTTCCGCCTGTGCTCTTTTTAACACCTGTTGTATTAGCATTCATACCTAATATGTTCATAGCATCTTCATAATCTGTCTTATCTACAATAAGACTCTGCTGAATAAACTTTAACTGACTAGGATGAATTGATGTTTTTCCAATGAACCCGTTTAGTTTGTCTGCGTATAACTCTTTAATTAATCCATCTGACCATCTTGTATCTTGTAAATCATCTTTATTCTCAAAGTATTCCCAAACCGGTCCACTGACAATATAGTTTTTACCAAACACATTCATAATGTCGTTAAGTACACTTCTTACAACACCTATGTCGTAAATATCATCACTCATACCACGTCTAATGCCGTATACACTACAGAAGTCTGCTCCACCTACTCTTATGTTTAATACACTATCTGTAATTTCCCTAAGTGCATCATTCATGTATAAGAGATTATCCATACGTAGCTGCCTATACATAGTATTTTTATTTTCAATGATTGGCATCATATATAGACAAGTATCATATTTTGCTCTCACTTCGTCTGCTAACTTTTTAAATGTTTCTATGTACAAATCACAAGTTGTTTTATCAAACTTAGGAATGTTAAATCCTGTAATATATTTGATGTCATCTTTCAACATACTGTATGTATCAGTAATATGTTTTGCTTCTCTGACTCTTACAAAAATTAATGGAATATCCTTAATTGTAATTATATTATTTTCAACAGCCTCACCAATTTCTCTAATAGTTGACTGAATAGCTCTCTGTCCATAACCTACAAGGTCATCACCTAAACTATCTTCAAGGTCAAGCACCATTGATTTAATGAAACTATATTCCCCACTAATGATTTTCTGAGCAATTTTAGTATTACTTGCTGGCATATAAAGTAATCCACCTACTGCATACTGTAATACTTCTTTACCACTGTTTTTATCCCATTCTTCTGCAGGTACTACTATATTTACATTCTGATATAAGTGACTAGTTCTTAGTGTTCCGTCTTTTTTAGTATTACTGTAATCATATCTCATTTTATGTACTTTTCCTTTCGTTGATATTATAAAAAATTAATTT
The DNA here is from genome assembly GCA_017625335.1 of Lachnospiraceae bacterium. Classification (GTDB taxonomy): domain Bacteria; phylum Bacillota; class Clostridia; order Lachnospirales; family Lachnospiraceae; genus Coprococcus_C. The sequence goes on along the minus strand of JAGALE010000364.1, from coordinate 6,288 downwards.
AAAATACTACATATAATATCAACTAGTCTATTTTTATAGACTTCTATAAAAATTAATGACCTCTTTTGATGCCCTTAAGAATCTTGGTTTTATAAGTTGTGTTAAATGCATGTTTTCAATTGTTTTACAACGTGAAAGTGCTACATACAATTGTCCGCAATCCCAACAATAAGGGTCTAAATTCACTTTGTCATAAGTTTGCCCTTGAGACTTATGTATCGTAATAGCATAGGCTAATTTTAATGGTATCTGTGTAAATGAACCTATTTCAGTTAGTTCTAGCTTTTCTTTACCTGTCTCTTTATCTTTAACTAACTTATATCCTTTTATACTCCATGTGTATGGCTCTATCTTTACAGTTTCACCAGAATCCATTATAACGAGTACATAATTTTCACTAAGTTCTATTACAGTACCAAATGACCCATTCTGATATCTTTCTTTGAAATCATTAACAAGTGTCATTACTCTTGCTCCGAGTTTTAACTTAATCAGGTCAGGTGCCATTTTATCTGAATCATTGACTTCTCCTACCGATAATGACTCATATTCTACTACTTTAGTTGTTAATTTATCTAATTCTGCATTATTTCTTTCTATTACTGCCTTATTAGTTCCGCATAATAGTATAGCTTGTTTAATTTCATTTTTACAAGATTTTTCACTAAAGTAACTTATACAATTATATCGTCCTAATCTAGCATCATTTAGATTCTTTATAAACTCTGTATCTGCTTGCCTTACTACCTCATCAAGCACTACATTAACAAAATTACACGCTCTCCAATATGGTGATTGAAATGCGAATGCATATCCAACATCTTTACCATAGTGTTTGTCTAAAACTTCTTTTTCAGCTTCAACAAGTACAGGTGGTAGTTGAAAGAAGTCTCCTACTACTACAAACTGTATATCTTTCTGCCCTTTGCTTCTTCTCATTTTATTAACGTATATTATCTGTGCAGCCATGAATTCAAATAAGTCTCTACGACACATACTTATCTCATCTACTATGATTACATCTACTGTTTTAAGTATACCACTAATACTTTTTAATGGCTCTATTATAGGTCCTATAGGTGCTTTAAAAGCTCTATGTATAGTCACACCATCTACATTGATTGCTGCTATACCAGTTGGTGCAGTAACTATAAATTCTAAATTTTGTTTATTGCACCATTTTATAAATTGTTGTATGACAAAACTCTTTCCAGTTCCTGCATCACCAGTCAAAAATACATTTCTTCTATCTGTTAGCATGTTATAAGCAAATTGTTGCTTAGCCTTAAAACCTTGTTTCACATTACCTCTATTTGGTTTCATAATAATCTCCTTTAGCTATAATGCTGATATTCTAGATAATAAATGCTCAATATCATTATCTACTTCGTCTTTTTTAATATCAATTTTCCTAATATTCACTGATGTGTCAATATTTTGGTTAGCTAACTTAACTATTGAATTATAGAACCTTATAACATTTAATGATATTACTAAATACCTAGGGTCTGGTTTGTATAAAAAATGCAACCCTTCTAGATTTCTTACACGAGATAACGCTACATATAACTGTCCACAATCCCAACAATATGGACTTAGGTTTATATAATCGTATGTCTGCCCCTGAGATTTGTGTATTGTAATAGCATAAGCTAGCCTTAAAGGAAATTGTGTGAATGTCCCCACCTCTTTCTTAACTAGCTTTTCATTTTCTCCATCTTTTTCTAATTCGTATCTAAATATATTCCATTGATATCTCTCAATATCAACAAGTTCACCATTGTCCATTCTAACCTTTACTATATCTTCAGCTAGATTCACTACTGTTCCAAATGAACCATTAATAAATGCCATACTGTTATCATTTATTAGTGTCATTACACGTGCACCAACCTTAAGTTTAAGAAAAAGTCTAGCAGGTGTATCTGCCTCAAATACTGGCCCATCTACAAGTGCCTTATATTCCACTAATTCATCATTAATATTATTTAATGCTAACTTATTTTTTTCATCTGCTTCTGAATTTGTACCACAGAGTGTTATAGCTCCTGATATTTCATTTTTACAAGATGCATTATAAAAATAGTCTATACTGGACTTGTCTCCTACTCTAACTTTATTAAGTTTATCTATAAACTCTGTGTTTGATTGCCTTACAACCTCTGTTAATATTATATATTTGAAGTCAAAAATTTTCCAAAAGTCAGAATTGAATACAAATCCTGCCTCTATATCTCTATTATAATGTTTATCTAATGCTTTCTTTTCATTACCTACTATAACAGGAGGTAATTGTAAAAAGTCACCTACTAATACAAGCTGTATATCAGGTTTTCCCATCCACTTACGTTTCTTATTTGCACGTAGTATTTTATTTGCTATAAAGTCAAATGTATCTATACGAGCCATACTTATTTCATCTATTATGATTATATCTGTGTGTAAAATTGTATCTCCTAGTTCATACTTATCTTTATCTTTGTCTATAACTCCTAAAGGTATGTCAAATGCTCTATGCATAGTCACACCATCTATATTAAACGCAGCTATACCAGTAGGAGCTGTAATCATTACATTTAATCCCAATCCTCTAGAATGCTCTATAAATAATCTTATAAGATGACTCTTACCTGTACCAGCACCTCCAGTTAAAAATACATTGTATCCTGCTTTTAACACATTGTATGCATACTGTTGTAAATAAGTTAATGTTAACATATTATTGCCCCTTCAAATTAAAAATACTTTTCAATATATGTAATTAATAATTACTTCATATATTGAAAAGTATTAATTATTGTTATTAAGTATAGTTTACTATGTTACTTTTTATTAACCCACTGTTTCCTTCTCTTATTTCTAATTTTTATTAGGTACTTATCTTCTACTATTTTAAGTTTACATGCTAACTTTCCTAATTCCTCCCTGACATCTCCAATTGTCCAAACGTGACTCTCAAATCTTTGGTCCTTTTCAATATCCTTCAGTATCTTTGCTAACATACTATCTTTACCTAGATATTTCTCTACACTTTCAATGTCTGGTGCATCACAATAGTGTCCACAGTCAAATCCTACTGCTCTCATGTATTTATCTTGTAAATATTCTTTATTACCTACAAATGTTATTCCACCGTGTACTGGAAGTGTATATCTATTACCAAGAGTTACCCTATTATTATACATAATATTTGAAAAATGTACAATTGATTCTCCATGTCTGTAATCGTATTTGTAGTTACCTTCATCGTCAAATAATTCAGTAGGTACTTTACTATTAATTTCAACGTATCCCAATCTATATCCAAATCTATTCAGTACTATAATACATTTCTTTCCTGTTTTTTCATCTGTATAAATATCCTCTACTACTGCATTGCATTCTAAAATAATTGGTTCCATAATAATCTCCCATCTACCAATCAATCTGCTCTATAAGTTCCTTTAACTCGTCTAATTCCTCATCAGAGAGTTTACCCTCAATTCTCTCTGCGAAGTTCTCAAACTTCTCTCGTAAACTTGTTACTTCCAATGTCGTATGCTCTTCTACCACTGATGATTTTCTAATAATACTTGCCTTATTCTCTGATACAATGACTGGTTTACCATCACCTGAATGCTCAACAGACTTGTATTCAAAATTAGACGTTACTGGTATTGCATCATCTCCATGTTCTTCATAGAAATCTTTTGCTACTGCATCGAACAACTCATGTTTTGTTTCTGAATAAGGATAGTTGTTGGTTACATATTTAGTGTCTCCAGCTTTTTCATTAACTAATTTAACAGCTCTACCACTCAGTGATTCATTCATTTTAGCTGCTATATTCCACATTAATGATGTCTGCCACTGAACATTAAAGGTACTTACCATACGTCTATCTCTGTCTAATGTTATTACACTAGGCTCAAAATCATATCCATATGATAAACTTGATTCATTTGATATGAAGAGCCCTCTAACATAAATATTACCTTTTTCTTCTGGATTAAGTATAATTGAACCGCTTCCTGTTATATTAACCCTATCTATGGTATCCTGTCTAAGATTTAAGTTTTTATCTTGAATTGCAATGTATTCTTCAGGTGTTATTCCAGATACCTCTATTGTTAAATCATTGTTTGGTACACTTTTCCATACTGCTTCTTTCTCAACAAATATTGCTGGAACCTGCTGTCCATATCTTCTACTAACTATAAGTCTAGCACTCCATACTTCTCTGGCACCGTAGTTATATACCTTTATGCTTTTATTATTTCTAAGAAGTACCATAAAAGCAATCTTGTAACCTTCGCCATGTTTACCTATTGTATTTTCATCATCAGCTTTTGTTCCACCACCTAGCAGTAATGATTCTGCTTTGAGTTTAGATGTTTTATTGCTAATTGTTATCTTATGCCCATCATAGTTCCAATCCATCTTATTCTCTGGATTGGTTGTTTCATTATCAATAGCGTTTTGAAATAATTCTCTAAATGCTTCAACAATTCCCCAATCGGGTACATAATTTGTAGATATTGATAATTCAAATTTTGTCATTTAATATTCCTACCTTTCTATTTACTGTTCTGTATGTTTTTCTTTTTCTTTCCTAAGTAGCTCTTTTACTCTATCAATTTCTTCTTTAGAATGAGGTGTTCCACCACTATTTATTTCTAGATACCACTGTAATACCTCTTGCCTTGTTTTTAAATTATTTACACTATACTTAATCCAATGTCTAGGTCTTTTTTCTTCAAAGTCTTTATAATAGTACCCAAATGCTCTAATTTCATTATTATAAAATTTTTGAAAAGCTGTGATACGCTGAAGACCATCTACACAAACATAGTTCCCATCATGATATACACTAGGCCAATCAGGCGCATTAAACCATATTATGCCTATATCTCCACCCATAAGGAAATACTCAATGAATGCAACCTGCTGTTCTTCTGTCCAAATATGCCCACGTTGAAAGTCAGGATTTAATACTAATCCTTCTTCTATTTCTTCTGTAATTCTTTGTACAAATAAATCAAGTTCACAATCTATTATATTAGATGATGTCCTTGTTAACTGAGGTAATTCTGAAAACTTCATACTATACTCTCCTTTATTCCTCTGTTTGATTATACACTATCCCAAGTCTACACTTAGTTATAGTTACTGAGTCTCCCAATTCTGTTTGCATCCATTCATCATAAGATGAGTTCTTAATGTCTCCATTACTATATTTAATAGTATATACCTCACTTCTATAGGTGTCTCTCTGCTTATTTCCTAATGTATAATTTTCATTCCAATATGGATTTTTATCAGTTCCATAAGATGTATATGTGTCAACTATAAACCATTTGTCTAGTTCATAATAATATTTTGTTTTAAAAATTTCAACGTCTTTGTATACAGGTACTTCTTCTTCAACAGTGTACTCCACATCATCATATATTGGCGTTTTTATCTCTACAGTGTATTCTGTTTGTGTACCATCTCCATTGTCTTCATACTCTGTTTCATAACTTATGTCATAGTCTACTATCTCCCTTTTGGTTTCAGTTCTCTCTACTTTTTCATAGTAATCTATAACTCTATCAGTGTCATATAACTCTTCTTTTTGAGCGTATACTCTAGCTCCTACAGGTACATCCCAATCACTCTCACGTACTGTTCTCTCCTCTTCTACTGCTATGGAACGATTCCATTCAAAACCACTTACTTCTGTACTTACCTTAAAAGGTAAAAACAGAAATAATATTAGTCCAATAATACCAATACCAGATAATATTGGAAATAGTAGCGAGCCTATTAGGCTTGTATCTTTTGATATGTAATTTTTATAACTACGATTTCTTTTATAATTGGATGTTTCTTTATATGTACTAGCTGTACTTTTATAATTACAATAGACTAAATTGTTTTCTTTATTGGTGTAACTATCTTCATATTTTTCTGTATCCTTGGTATCACTTGATACATTTTCAGTTCTACTACTTGTATTTTCATGTATTTCTCCAAAATAATCTTCTGTTGCTTCTGATTTAGGAGATGCACATGAACTGCAAAATTCATCAGCCCAATTGTTTAATGAGTTACAATATGCACATTTCCAATCAGGACGTTTTTCACCATTTTCAGAGTGTATTATACCAGCTTTCTTAAGTTCTTTTTCACTCACTTCAACGATATTATTTCTATCTAAATCGTATTTTGTAGTATCTAATTTATGTCTACCACACCCAGGACAGTAGTCTACTAATCCATCTATATGTGTTCTATTACAATATGGACAGTTCCAAAAGGATTTTA
>JAGALE010000363.1 GCA_017625335.1 Lachnospiraceae bacterium | reverse complement strand
GTCTATTTCTCCACTCTCTAATCTTCTCCTTAATCTGTCAAGTGTTGATTCACCACCCGTATTTGCACTATCAATATCACTGCTTGGTTGTTCCACAATACCTATAGAGTCTATATCTTTATCCCTATCTGTATATTCGTCTTCTTCCCCAATGTCCATATCTTCAGTGTCAATATCTTCTACAGTTATATCACTGTCATATTCTATATTACTCTCTGTATTATCTTCAGTTGTTATAGTGTTATCTTCTTTAACCCTATCTGTATAATCTTTATCACTATATTGTTCGTTCTCTACATATTGCTCGCTATCATTTTCTACTATGTCAATATCTTCTAACTCACCTGTATCTTCTTCAATAATATCTGTAGTATCTTCACTTTCTTCAATACTATCTACATTGTCTAATGTCTCTTCAACTTCTAAATCTGTATCAATATCGTTTTCAGATTGTACTATATCGTCAATTATCAAATTATCATTACTAACTACACTGATTTTTTGTTTATAGTCTTGATTATTTAAAAACATTAGGAGTCTTTCTCTGTCACTAGCTACGTCCTTATCACTTATATCTTTAGTAGCAAGTAAATAGTTAAAGTATTCCACGAATTTTTGATTCTTATTTATTGTATCTTCCACAATAGTCTTTTGTTGTATTAAATAACACTCAAGACTAGATAATATATCAAAGAATTCTTCACTACCTTTATACTCATTACATTTTACTATACTGTCATTTATATAAACTGTAAGGTTCTTTCTCTGTTTATCAAAAACACAAAAATCCCTAAACAAGTCATTTATTTTATTCTCAATTTCCAAAGTCGTTAAATCAATGTCGTATGCTAGATTCCTTAAGAAATCTTCTCCTAAACATTTGATTATATCATTCTCGTCTTTTTGTATTTTATTCACACCAGTTGCATAACCAATGGGTCTCAAAGGCTTATCTAACTTTACACTTGCTTGCTCTCTAAAGTCGTTAAATATATCAGTTGCAGACCTAATTGATAATTTACGATTACATATAAATATCTTAGATATCTCACTTATTTTATCGCTTGACTCTAATACATTAATTATAACCTTAAGTTTATCAATGTTTTTACTAGGTGTACGTGTTTTAGCTAAAATACCTATTGGTCTTTCTCTCCAATTTCCATTATCGTCCTTAAGGCTGTAATAATATTCCTGTAGCTGTTTAAGTACTCTAATTTTCATGTCATTACTCCTTTTAAATAATTATCAATTTATACAACTAGTATACCAAATGTAAATAATATTTACTTTATTTACCAACTAATTAATCTTTATAAAAGACTATTGATGTTCCTATATGTTTACCTATCTATACTAACTGTATTAATTTTATATTTGAGTTTACATATTTATATCACTAGTCAGTATAATGTTATTACTTTTAATCATTATCTTTAATTACATTTAGCATATCACTGTAATAATAAAAATTATACTGTCTCTCTTTTTATATCAATTGTTATAATTTTTATCTATACTGATAGTCAATTTGTATCACTAGTTAATATCTTGCCTTTCTTTTTCTTCATTTATCACTTCTTCTAATACCTTAGATGCAAACTTTCCAAATACCTTTTTACTATCCTTAGAAAAAAATGACCCAGACCTTAATCTACAACTGTTATATACTAAATGGTATTTATCTCTCTCATATTCACCTATCTCTATCATGTGTTCAATTGATATAGGTTGTTTTGCTTTAGTATTCATATAAATTCTATAAGCCAAATCCAGTAAACTTATATCTTTTGCTTTGGCAAGTGCATCTAGGTTATCATGACCTTCTAAATTACACCAAAAGTCGACCAAATCATCTGACGTTACGTCAGTAAATTTAGTGATACAATACAATAGTGCAAATGAGTCACTTTGTAAGTCTATTTTACTATATGCCTTACCCAGTTTTCTCTGTGTTTCCTTTACGTCTTCTTCGGATATTAGCATTAACTTCTTTTTGTCAAATCCAACTTGTAGCTTGAAATACTTTTTGAATAGCTCTACACTGTTACCAGAATAAGCTGGCATTATATCCCCATTACATAGTTTGAATGATATTGAATTGTATCCATTATTCATTAAATAAGCACCTATATCTTCTTTAATGTCTTTGTATATAACTCCATTATGATATACGTACTTATCCGCATAACTAACTAAAGCATTTTCATAGTTTACATTAGGGTCATCCAACTTCATTGAAATAGCATTGCACTTTAACTCTACTGAGTCACTAGGTGCCCTTACTATTTTATTATTTGCTCCCATAATATTAATTACTATATTTTCTCTATCAAATTGCTTTAACATATCATTTTGTATTGTAAATGCAAGTTTATCAATGTCGTCTAGATTTGGATTTAATCCAGCCGCATGATATATGCTGAACAACTTATTTATTATATATTCTCTCATATCTATTCTCCAAGACCTAATACTATTCTAACTTGTTCTAATCGTGTTTTCTCTTTTTTACTTAATTTTTTATTACTTATAAGGTAATTAAAGTAACCTATCATTTCACGAGTCATTTCCTTATCTTCTCCACTCTCAATTAACTTTATTCTGTCTTTACTGTATCTACCTAGTATTTCAGTTAATTTAGCCCATGAATAACTATCTATGTCCTTACATATGATGTCTTTAGGTAATTTTAATATAGATGCTTTTCTATATTCGCTATCGTCCATATAAACTCTCATAAGTTTTTCTAATGTTTCAACTGCTTTGTCTAAATACCTATCAGGGTCAACCATTACATGAAAAAGTATGTCAGTATCAAAGTACTTTGCTAATTTATTCTTATCATATAAAATCTTTGAGTGTGCAGTGTTTAAATTAATAGCCTCGATTTCTGTATGCTGGTCATTATACAATTCAAAAGTCGCCTGTATACTTGGAAGATTAGATTTTAACCACATAAGTGTACAATCACAAAGCATAGTACCTTCAATTAAAAATCTAAATAGATTATACATGTAATCCATGACTCTTGGTTCTACGTCTCTGCCGTTCATTCTAATCTTTGTAGGTTCTTCCAACCATTCTCCGTTAACATAAAAATTTCCAATGTATTTCTTACATTCGTCTACCATGTTCTTAGATGTTCTTGCCATGTCATTATTCTCCTTTCACTTGACAATTTTCTTCTTCTTTTATCTTTGCTCTAATTATATTGTGTATAAATAATCTGCTGGACTCGTTTCCACCTTCTTCATTATCTACATAACCAAGGTTGTATTTTTCATAGTCCTGTATACCTAACTCTATACAATCTTCTATACTTACATTATTCAATAGTCTACTTATAAATTTAGGTGGATATATGTTAAAATCATAACAGACTAAATATAAATTATATCTACGCTTAGCTCCACAATATGTGTGATGCTGTGCCCCATATTTTCTATAAAGACTGTCTATTCTTTTTCTCTTTGTATCATAATTATAATCATAACGTGTCTTTTCAAATCTACTAACCTGTTCTATCTCCTCCAATGTCATTAAGTCGTCGTCTAGTGTACTTTCTAACATTGTATTAACTGTCTCATATTTATCTCTTATATACCTTAATAGTGTATCTTTATAAGTATCAATGGTCATTCTATATTCTTTGTTACCATTATTAATACTAATAGTATCACCGTCTAATAGGTCATACATTAATCTATTACGTACACCTAATAAAGCTGCTTTGGATTCATAGGATTTACAGAGTTTCAGATACTTATTCATAAACTCCTCAGGGTTAAATGTTATTAACCAACTCTTATAACCACTAGCTAGTTGCATGAGTCCATCTTCGAACCCATTATTATATATCCACTTTAACACGTCAGGTTCTATATTTGTGTAAATACAATTATTTTTGACCATAATACCAAGGTCAACGGTCGCTAATATATTATCAAAGTCATTTATATCATAACCGAGTTCAATTATTCTATATAATACGTTATTTAGCTGGGAGTATAGCCACCTATCAGGCTGTATAGTTGTGTGTATCACACCAAATTGTGTCATTATATCCACTTCTTTTCCAACTATATCTTGCATTTTGTGTATAATTCTATCACGTATGTCTGATATTTCAGATTCATTGTATATACCTAATACATTGAATCTCTTATTTAATTGCTCCAATGTACCTTGGTTAGTATACCTAGGTCCCGATGCAAATACTGATGCACATAGCTTATAAGATTTACTAATCATACCTTATCTATCCTTTGCCTAATTAAATTATTAATGTACCATTTAGTTGTTCTATCTTCGTATCTTTCTAAATCTGAAAGACTCTCTACATAAGAACAATTATTCATACCACAATTGTTCCTAAGTTCAATTGCTTTATCAATAGCTTCTTCAATATTATATCCACCTAATAAAAACATTTTTAATGCTTCTTGATTAACATTAAAGTGCC
>JAGALE010000032.1 GCA_017625335.1 Lachnospiraceae bacterium | reverse complement strand
ATATCAGGAAATTGTTCTATTACTTCTTCCGCAAGCATTGTATGTCCCTTATGAACCGGATTAAAGGTTCCTCCTAGTATTCCTATACAATTGTATTTGTTTAAATTATTTATCATTAAAATTATTTATCATTAAAATTATTTATCATTAAAATTATCTACTATGATTATCTTCTATAAATACTAGTGTTTATAGTTACAATAAATTATAAACATTGTATTTGTTAAAATGTAGTTGTTATACAATTGTTCAATTAGTTTGGAAGTACAATCTTTGGATCCTTTTTGTGTTTTTTATACAAAATAATTTTCTTTCCAATTACCTGTACAACCTCACTATGTGTTCTCTCAGCAAGTGCAAAAGCAATTGCTTTAGGATCATCAAAGCAGTTTTTTAACACAGAAACCTTTATTAACTCTCTCTTATCTAAGGCTTCCTGAACTGCTTCAGTAACCTCAGGAGTTAAACTTGCTTTGCCTATATTAATTATTGGATCCATAGTCATGGCAAGTCCATTTAAATAAGATCTTTGCTTACTAGTCATATTATTTCTCCTTTATTTGTAATAATCAAATTCTAATCCGTATAGTTTAACAGTGTCTCCTTCTTCTATGCCAAGCTCCTCAAGCATATCAAGAATGCCATTATCCTTAAGGAACTTTTGGAAGAAGGCAAAGCCCTTCTCTGATTCAAGATTTGTGTATCCCAGCATTCTTTCTATACGAGGTCCTTCAACTAAGAAGACTCTTTCGTTATCCTCTGATTTCTTAACCTCAAATGGAAGCTCAGGCATATCCATAAAGTCGATATCCATCTCTGGTTCGAATTCAATAACTTCCTCTGGAGCTTCTTTAACAAGCTTATTTACATGCCATAAAAGCTCATTTAAGCCTTTTCCTGATACTGCAGAAATTGGAAATACTTTAATTCCCTGTGGCTCAAATTCTTCCTTTAAAAGTGTTATAACTGTATCATAATCATCTCCATAAAGGGCGTCACATTTGTTTGCTGCGATAACCTGAGGTCTTTTTGCTAGCTCCTCATTATAAGTATGAAGCTCCTTATTGATAGCTTCTATATCAGCGATAGGATCACGACCTTCTGTAGAAGCTGCATCAACCATATGGATTAATACTTTAGTTCTTTCAATGTGTCTTAAGAATTCAAAACCAAGACCTACGCCTTCAGATGCACCCTCAATAATTCCCGGTATATCAGCAATTACAAAACCATTATTTTCACCAAGGTCTACAACACCAAGATTTGGATTTAGAGTTGTAAAGTGATAGTTTGCAATCTTTGGCTTAGCATTGGTTACTCTTGATAAAAATGTTGATTTACCTACATTAGGAAAGCCAACCAAGCCTGCATCAGCGATACATTTAAGCTCTAGAGTTACCCAAAGCTCTTTAGCAGGTTGTCCAGGCTGAGCGTATTTTGGTGCTTGCATAACAGAAGTTACATAATGTCTGTTACCTTTACCACCTCGACCGCCTTTAAGGAAAACAACCGGCTCGGTTTTATTAGACATATCAAGAAGGACCTTTCCTGTCTCGAAATCCTTTACTACTGTACCGGCAGGAACCTTAAGAATAACATCCTTTCCATTGGCGCCATGACAATTCTTTTTGCCACCTTCTTCTCCGTCCTCTGCTTTGTATTTAGTAATATGTCTATAATCAGTAAGTGTATTAAGTCCAGGGTCTACAACGAAGATTACATCTCCACCCTTTCCGCCATCACCACCATCTGGTCCGCCGTTAGGCACATACATCTCACGTCTAAAGGAAACGTGACCATCACCGCCCTTACCGGCCTTTAAATATACTTTTGCTCTATCAGCGAACATAATTTACCTCCATTTATTATCAAAAATATAATAGTTATAATTATGATATTAATCATATTAATAATAGTTTTATTAAGCATCAATTAAAAGACATTATGTATAATTAATAAAATCCTTTAATTGCTGTTCAACAAAAGCTAATTTATAATATCATATTATTTGTATTTCTTCCATATATTATCATTTATATTTTATAATCAGTATTTTAATAATTAAAAAGAAAACCGGGATATTAAATTATATCCCGGCATAATTCTTAATTACTCAGCTGTCTCTCTAGGATAGATTGAAACCTGCTTCTTATCTCTACCCTTTCTCTCGAATCTAACAACACCATCAACAAGTGCAAATAATGTATCATCGCCACCACGACCTACATTAACACCTGGATGAATCTTAGTTCCACGCTGTCTGTATAAAATATTACCAGCCTTTACAAACTGTCCGTCTGCTCTCTTCGCACCAAGTCTCTTTGCCTCAGAGTCTCTACCGTTCTTAGTAGAACCAACTCCCTTCTTATGTGCGAAAAGCTGTAAATTCAACTTTAACATAGTTAGTTACACCTCCTTATAGTGTACTTTTAAATACTTTTCACCGTACTCATTGCTTATATCTGTTAATCCCAAAGCAAGTGTACTAGTAATAATTGACTTTTCTCATCTAAATTAGATGTGATTCTAAATTTTATTGAACCTTTAGGATCATATTCACCTTCAATATCAAAATCAGTAAAAGCCTCAAAGGAATTTACAATTGTTGTCGAAAGAATTGACACTGCGGAACAAACAATATCCTTGCCCACACGTCTGTACTTGGCATGACCGCTAATATCAAAGCCAACATACTTATTATCATCCTTGTTCAAATATAATATTGCCTCAATCATATTCTAAAATTAAGCGTTGATTGCTTCAATCTTAACCTGAGTATAAGGCTGTCTGTGACCCTGCTTCTTGTGATAGCCAGTCTTTCTCTTGTACTTGTAAACAACTACCTTCTTGTGCTTACCTTCGCCAAGAACAGTTGCCTTTACTGAAGACTTCTTACAAGCATCGCCACAAATTACATCTGAATCAGTGTTAACAGCTACTACATCAAATGAAACCTCAGCGCCTTCTGCTGCATTAAGCTTTTCTACCTTAATGATATCTCCTTCAGCTACCTTGTACTGCTTTCCGCCTGTTGCTATAATTGCGTACATATGGTTACCTCCTATTATCATTACTCGCCAGCTTCGGTGCTGTCATAAAATGACAGTCTTAGACCACACTGTGCGGCATACTCGAATATATTAACATCAGTAAAATGTTATGTCAAGTACTTTTCTTGACAAATATAAAAAAATATTAAAATATTTCATGCAATGGTTTTCTGACTCTTTTTCTAGTAATTTCAATTAGCCCAAGTCTTGTTATATCAACCACAGTTGTTTGAGTCTTGTCTGCTTCAGCAAATGTCTTAAGCACTTTTAAAAGCTGATTATTGCTATTTTCTTTACTCATACTTATAAAATCGATTATAATAATACCGCTAATATCTCTTAGTATAAGCTGATTAATTATCTCTTTGGCAGCCTCTAGATTAATTGCATATACCTTTTCTTCCTTGGAAGTTCCTTTTATGGCCTTCCCACTATTAACATCAATAACAGTCATGGCTTCTGTGTGATCTATTACTATATATGCACCTGATTTCAAATATACTCTTTTATTTAGTGCCTTATTAATAAGATTTTTTAAACCATATAAGGCATCAAGTGTAATATTCTCATCTGAATATAATGATATATCAGTAAAATTATTCTTTTCACACACCTCTAATACTTCCTGTAAATCTGTAATTATTTCAATATTCTCAGATTTGTAAGAAATAATATCCTTCACAAGCATAGGACATTTTTCAAATATGCAGGAATAAGCTGTTAAATAGACAGATTTATGAATAATGTCATCAAGTTTACATAATAATCTTATGGTTTCTGATTCAATAGCTTCTGTTGAAGCATTTTCTGCTTTTGTTCTAACAATGATTCCAAAATTCAAATCATTTGTTTTTTTCATTGATTCAAATTTTTCCATAGAAGAATTAATTATTGATTTTAACTCTTCTCTTTTAGCTTCGGATTTGATTTTAGATGATACACCTATCTTTCCATCAACCATTACAACAACATATTCTCCATCCAAGCTAAGTCTTGTGGTGACTGATGGAGCTTTTGATTTAATTGCTTCCTTGCTTAGTTGAACAGGAAGTAAATCTCCTATTTTTAGTTTTTTGCCGGAATAATCTTCTAATGACATATAACAGCTTAAGCCCTTTTTAATATCAATAAACGCTGAATTAATATTTTGAACAATATTAGAAACTCGTCCAACATATATATTTCCTAAAATTGATTCAGGCTCATATGCTCTTATTATCTCTGCATTACCGTCATTAATCAAAAAGCCACATATTATATTGTTAATTGCTGTAATAATGTATTTTTTGGACATTTAAAATCTCTTTCCTGCTTCAATTAATGATTGTAAATGGTCTTTGTCGCCCATATATGTCTCTAATCGATGAACCATATAATCATATCGATTATATTCTAAATCTAAATATTTGCACAAAGCTTCAACTACAAGCTCTGGTTTAAGATTAAGCACACTACCTGATGCAAGCAACATATATAAGCCATCATCTTTTTTCTCAAGCTTGTATATTCCAGGCTTAATATCTGATATTTCTTCTTTTGATTTGGTTTTCTTTAATATTTCTATATTATCCTGTGACATGAAGCCTTTTATACCATCTATAAGCTGGTTTAGGTAGTCATTTTCACATTCTTCATTCTTGTAGATATAATAATCAGATGCAGATACAACTGACATGGATGGCTTAGCTCCTTCATTAAGCTCTACAATATCAAGAACCTTAACTCCATCAGGCATTGTTTGATTAAGACGATTCATCATATCCTCAGTACTTGTAACACTTACAAAATCACCATCAAAATATTCTCCCTCTGAAGTCATACCAAGTGGCATAGGTGCCGCAAAGGAAATAATCTGGTGTGGTGAAAAACCCTTGGAATATGCTACATCAAGCTTAGCTCTTCTAATAGCCTTTTGAAATAATCTCATGATATCCAGGTGTCCTATGAATCTAAGAACACCGGTTTTAGTGTATTTAATTCTTAGCTTCAAAGCAAACACCTCCTCCATATATAGCTGAACCACAGCCAGAGCAATTCATACGACAATTAGGAGTTACTGTTTCGTTTTTCGCCTTCTCCCATTCGTTAATAAGGAATTTTTTGGTTACACCTGCATCAAGATGATCCCAAGGTAAGACCTCAGTTATTTCACGCTCTCTTGCAGTATAAAACTCTATATCTACATTATTTTCAGCAAATGTATCCTTATATCTGTCCATATCAAAATACTCGGTCCAAGCATCAAATATAGCACCCTTTTTATATACGTCATATATAGTTTTACTTAGTCTTCTATCTCCTCTTGCAAGGACACCTTCAAGAATTGAAATATATGCATCATGATAAGTAAACTTTAGACTTTTTTTATTTTTCTGTTGTAAAAATGAATCCTTTACATAATATGCTCTTCTTGTAAATTCCTCTGGAAGAATCATAGGAGCCCATTGGAAAGGTGTAAATGGCTTTGGTACGAAATATGATGCAGATGCATTAATCATAACTCGTCCATTTCTTTTTTCTTTAGGAACTGCATCAAAATATTCCTCTGAGATTTTTTCGGCAAGCTCAGCAATACCAAGTAAATCCTGATCAGTTTCTGTTGGTAATCCTAACATAAAGTAGAGTTTAACCTTATCCCATCCACCCATAAAGGCCTGGCGACTACCGTTTAATATATCTTCTTCAGTTATACCCTTGTTAATAACATTTCTAAGTCTTTGAGTTCCAGCCTCTGCAGCAAAGGTTAGAGAGCTTTTTTTAATATCCTGCACCTTGCTCATTACATCAAGTGAAAATGCATCAATTCTAAGGGATGGTAATGAAACATTTACATGATCCTCATCTCTTAGAGAAATAAGATATGTTAATAGCTCATCTAAGCTTTCATAATCGCTAGAGCTAAGAGAACTTAAGGATATTTCCTCATATCCTGTATTATCAAGCATAGCTCTTGCGTATTTTTTGAGCATTTCAACATCCTTTTGTCTTGTAGGTCTATATATCATACCTGCCTGACAGAAACGACAGCCTCTAATACAGCCACGGAAGGTTTCAAGCATTATTCTGTCGTGGACT
>JAGALE010000362.1 GCA_017625335.1 Lachnospiraceae bacterium | reverse complement strand
TAAAAAGATTTCATTTTTGGGAAGGAGATTTGATTTTTATGAATAAAACAAAGTTATCATGGAGCATGGCAAATATTGAGAAGATGTATGATGAGAAAAAGGTACTCTCATTCTCTCATCCCATACAGAGACAGTCAGAGCAGTGGAGTAATCTGCAGAAAAGTTTGCTCATCCATAGTATGCTAGCCAACTACCCAGTTCCCAACATCTATGTGTTAAGAGAAGATAGTCAGGAAGTGGATGCTAAGAATAAGCCGATTTTCAATTACTTTGTTATGGATGGAAAGCAGAGACTTACCAGTGTTTTATCTTACATATGGGGAGAGTTTCCTTTAGAGGATAATATCCCTAACATTTATGTTGAAGAGGAAGAGTATGAAATTGCAGGTAAGTATTTCTGTGATTTGGATGAGCCTGTGCAGTATGAAATTACAAGGTATAAGTTTGAATTGGTTTGTTTTGAGGAATGCACAGACAGAGAGATAGAGGAAATTTTCTTCCGATTGAACAATAGCACTCCTCTTACCAAAGCACAGGTGGCAAAAAGTAAGATTGGTGTACAGTTGGCAGAAATGATGAATGAGCTTCTGGATTCCAAATTTTTTACTACCAGTTGCAATTTCTCGAAAGCACAATTAAAAGCCTCTGATGACCAGAGAAGTCTCATTCAGGCAATGATGTTACTTGATACCAATAATGTGCCTGATTTTGCATTAAAGGATTTCTCTAAGAATGAAATTCTTTCTTATTCTGAAAGCATTAGGGAGAATTATAGCAACAAGCAGAGAAACATTTTGGAGAGTGCAATCCAGTATCTGACAGATGCTTTCCCTGAGAAACAAAAGCAGATTAGGAAAATCAGTATTCCAATGCTCATATATCTTGCAGACGTAGCAGAGGATGCAGAAATTAAACCAAGATTCTTTAGGGACTGGTGGAACTATTTCACAGAGGAAGATGAATTGATGGAAGTATATAAGACTTTCTGTTCCAGTGGTTCAACTAAACTGGAGAAAATCAAGGGCAGACTTGCTATTATGACAAAGAGTTTCTGCTTATACCATGAATTGGATATTCCAGAGGAATTGAAGGATATGGTAGCAGAGGTGGAAGAAAAACTTGCTGCTAAAGAAGAAAGTGACAATGATACCTTTATTGAGGAAGAAAATACTTTGTCAGAAGAAAATGCAGAAGTTGTACCGGAAATTAGTGTAATAGAAGAAGCTGATGAACAGGACACAGAAAATGTGGATGCAGAGGATGATACCATTGATACACTTGAAACAGAGGATAATGACAATGTGGAAGATGTAGAAGAGGGTAATGAAACCTTTGAAGAATCCGCAGATGAAACAGAGTGTGATGGTTCAATGAATGAAACATCAGATGAAGTAGATAATGATGCTTCATTTGAACATGCAGAAGATTAATGTTAGCCTGCATAAAAAAATCAATATAGATGTGATTGCGAACAGCAATCAAAGGTAGGGGACAGGCAGAAATGTTTGTCCCTTAAATTTTACGAAAGGCGGTAGATTTATGAAAATTACCTTTTATGATACCAAAGTTACAGAAGAACACCGCATTGTACTTGTAGAGGAAAGCGTAGTGGGTTATAGCGTAGAAAATTTTGAAATGCCTGCTTTAATTGCAGAAATGCTAAATAATGTGACACATTTGAATGAAAAAGGAGAGGAACATTGTTATATGCTTGCAATGGATATAAAAAACAGAATACTTGGAATGTTCTTTATTTCCAAAGGCACAAAGAATCAGAGTGTAGTAGGTGGAAGGGAAGTGTTTATGAGAGCATTACTTGTTGGTGCTTCCCATATTATACTCTGCCATAACCATCCTTCGGGAGATTGTTTTCCAAGTAAAGAGGATATTGTAATCACTAAGAAATTCAAGGATGCAGGGGAATTGATAGGAGTTCCTGTATCAGACCATATCATAGTTGGTGGAGATTCTTATTTTAGTTTCTTGGAACACGAATTGTTATGAGAGGATGGTGTTTTATATGAAATGGTTTAAGGAAGAAGACTTAAAAGATGTTAATACATTGCGCAGTGCATATAAGAGGTTATTGATAAAATATCATCCTGACAATAACAACAAGGAAGATACAACAGTGCAGATGCAGGAAATAAATGCAGAATATGACAAGCTCTTTGAAAGAATTAAGTGTGCCTATGAGAGTTCAGAATCTTATGAGAAACAGACCAACAGGCAAAAACAAGCGTATGATTGGGAGAAAGACCGACAGCTTAGAGCAATCATAGTGGCATTATCAAAGTTTACAGGTCTTGAAATTGAACTTTGTGGTACACGGATATATGTGAGGGGTGAAACCTATCCATATAGGAAAGAATTGAAGGCTCTTGGCCTTAGATTTAATCCTCATAAGGGGTGCTGGATTATTCACTTTGATGATTATTACCAATATCATAAGAACCCAGTGTCCATGTCCTATATCAGGGATAAATATGGTTCCGTAATCATCAATACGCAGGAAGAAAATAAGGAAAACAGGAGGTTACAGCAATGTTAAGAACTTATGATATGAAACAGGTCAGAAAGAATGTTGAGGAATACTTCAAGAAGCATTTGCCACAATATGCAGTGTTGGAAATTAGAAAGAAATCTGTATTTCAGGAGGATAATTATTTATTCATGGTGTCAGCAATTAATAATGAAGATGGTACTTATGCTGTCTGGACTTGTTGGAATGAAATCACCCAGAGTTTGAATTATGGACATTACAATTTGCCTTGCATTGAGGGGTGTAAAAAGGTGTTTGAAGAATTTTATAACAATGGGAAGTAAAGAAAGTGGAGAACTCTGGTCTTAGAGACTGGAGTTCTCTGTAATAATAAACATCTTTTTTAGCTAAAAACATTGATAAAATCGTACGATTGGAGTATAATAATAGTACGAAGAAAGGATGTGATTCTATGTCAATTACTGCAACTGAATTAAAAAACAACTTAGGTAAATATTTAATATTATCTGCAACAGAAGATATATTTATTACAAAAAATGGAAAGATAATTGCGAAGCTGACCAATCCATATCAGGACAGGGTGGAAACTGCAAAATCTTTATTTGGTATCTTACCAAAGGATGTTGATTTGGAAGAAGCAAAGGCAGAGAGGTTAGGTGCAAAATAGATGAAGATTCTTGTAGATACAAATGTTGTCATTGATGCACTTACGGGAAGAGAACCATGGAATGAAAGTGCTGAGAAGATATTTCTTCTTGGAGCAAATCACATCATGGATATGTACATTACTGCAAGCTCTGCGACAGATATTTATTATATCATCAGAAAGCATTTGCATGATACGCAGGCTGCAAAACAGGTTATGGGGAAATTGTATTCCCTTATGGGGATATTAGAAGTAACAGGAACTGATTGTGTGGAAGCTATTGCTTCACCGATTACAGATTATGAGGATGCAGTGGTGGAAAAAGTAGCATCAAGAAAAGATATGGATTACATTGTAACCAGAAACATCAAGGATTATCAGAATGGTAGTGTGAATGCTATTTTACCGGATGATTTTATCAGTTTGATGGAAGAGGAATAAAATAAGCAGATTGCTTCCAAGAAGAAAAAGCAGAAAAATGAGTTGGAAGTAATAAATAAGATTAAAAAATAAATTTATGGAACAGACCTAAATATTTTTTATGTGAGAGTATTAGGTCTTTTTCTATGTCAAAAATTTCAAGGAAAGAATTGGCAATATTTTAACAAGGGCAATAAATTGAATGCAAAGCCTTGAGAAAGCAGAGGTTATACGATATAATTTAATGGATTGATAAGGGCAATATATTGAATGTATTAAAGGGCAAAATATTTTCATTTTATCTGAAACTTTTTTGAAACTTCCGTTCTCTCTTATATAGAAAGCAAGAAAGGAAGTGAAAAAATGGCAAAGAAAGTTAGAGGAATTGTACTGGAAAATCCGATTGTGTTGGAACAGTGCTGTTTGTTTACAGTCAAACAGGATGACAATACTTTTCTGATTCTCTCAACTGATAGGCAAGCGACTAAGGATAACATCTTTGTAGAGCAGGGTCAGGAAATAAGTGTTTTAGGAAGTGGTATTGAGGATGTTGATGTGAAAGGCGTCATTGTTACGGAGCAGGCACATATCAGGATAAGAGCAGGTGATAAAGAAAAATAAATAATTTTATTTTGTTGAAACCTTATGGAAGAAAGGATGCTCTCTTATATATCAGAAATAAAAATGCGTTAACGAAAGGAAGAAAAAGTTATGGAAGGAATCATAGGAAAAATTTACAATTACAAACTTGGCAAAAAACAAGCAGAAAGCAGAGAGATTATAAAGAAAGAAATGGAAGCGTTTTGTCAGAAAACAG
>JAGALE010000361.1 GCA_017625335.1 Lachnospiraceae bacterium | reverse complement strand
GTTACTATTATCTGTCTCACATGTCCTGAACTTGCTCTGTTTAGAATTCTCGTAGGTATACAGCTCTCCATAACTCTACCATATATCCTAAACCTACTCTTGGGTGGGCATATCACTAGTACACAACAAAAGAGGATACGCGACACCAACCTCGCATATCCTCATATTGTATAAATATCAATTACATAATAATTATATTATAATATGTTTCTCAAGCATGTCGTAACATTACACATTCCTTGGCATCATATTTAAAATTATTACTAATCCATCTTACCAATTGAAAGGAATCCACTTTCATTAGCTTTAAGAAGCCATGAAAGACCGATATTCTTTCTATCACCATCAGTAGCTACATAGATTTCTCCTGTCTCTACAAGTGACTTAGCAATATCAAGCACCTTATCCTTGAACTGCATCATCTCACGTCTATCTCTTGAGCTCAGCTTAAAGAGATACTGGTTCTTTGAGCTAATAAGAAGAATACTATATGAATGTATGTTATTCTTATTATCTCTAATACCCGAACCAATCATTCTAGAGTTAGCGATAACGATTTCTGCATTATCATCAGGAAGATACTCTGATAAGATAAGCTTATATATCTTAAGGTAATCCGCTTCCTCATCAGCCTTAACCGGCATCTCAGCAACTGCGAATTCTACTACTGAATCTGCAAACTTTATAGTACCACCGTCATCATTAATAACTGCTGTACACTCCTTAGGAACACAAAGTCTAAAGAACTTATTCTCAATAATCTTCTGCGCGTCAGTAGGTTGCTTAATTACCAATGAATTAAATCTCTTCTCAAGCTTATTCATAGCAATAATAGCTGAGTCGTCTCCTGTTTCAGCAATACTCTGAAGCTCCATGTAAAGAGTCTCAATCTTCCTATCCGCAACAGTTGCAAGCTCTATAATCTTCTCTACAGCAGGAACATATCCCATACATGCACTCTGAAGATACAAGTCAATCTTTGCATCAAAATCGTCAACCTTGCTAGCCTTGTACTCAACCACCTTAAAGAGATTATCCTTATCAAAGTCTTCGTAGTTATTATCATAAGCTCTCTCGAAGTACTTAATACTCTTAATCTCTCCTCTAAAGTCATCAGCTGCCTCCTGCTGCTGATATATCTTACCAAGCTCATAAGCTGCCTGATAGCTACCAAGTCCTAACGCTTCGTTAAATGCTTTTTCTATCTCATAAGAGTTTGCCATGAAGAATACCTGGCTCTGCTTGTAAAGAGCTACCTTAAGAGCTGCTGCACCACTTCCTGCCTCTACAGCTCTCTCCCACTTATCTACACAAGTCTGAAGGTCCTCACCCTTTAATTCCTCAATATCCTTAATGTATGCCTCTGCCTCTAAAATACCGTTTGTCTGAGCTTCCTTGAAATACTCAAGGGCCTTCTCGCCATCTCTCTTAGTTCTAAGAACTCCATAGTAATAGAATCTTCCAAGATAGAATGAAACTCTCTTGTGTCCTAATCTATGTGCATGCTCATACCAATTAAGAGCCTTCATATAATCCTTAAGCTGTTGATCATATATATTACCAAGTAAGAATGCAAGATCTGGATCCTTAGTAGCATCAAAAAGCTGCTTTGCATAGCTTATAGTTTTCTCTATATCCTTATATGGTGAATCATCATCAAAATAAAGCTCTATAAGAAGATAACTAGCCTTAATACTTCCAAGCTTAAGCGCCTGCTTAGCCGCTGCCATGGCTCCCTCGTAATCCTCTAAATAGTAGCAGTAAACTGCCTCGCTATAATACTGATTATCCTTACGGTTTGCACTCTGATCGCTAACAAGTGTAGGATCAACAAAAGCAAATGAATTTGCAGTTTCAAATATAATCTCTTCGTACTGCTCTATAATTTCCATACTTGCACAGACAAACTTCATACATGCAAGTCTCTTACCCTTATAGAACGCAAATGTAACTATACCCTTCTCCATCTCTTTGTGATAGAAGGTTGTACATACACCATCTGCATACTCTGTAGTATATGCTTTAAGCTGAAGCTCCTCTTCAAAAGCATCATTACAGTATCTAAGATAATTTTCCAAGGTTTTCTTTGAGTCTCTAGGAATACTATCATAGGACACATACATAGCAAAATCCTTGTATGTAATACTTGGAGCATAATACTCCTCATCTGTATCCTCATTAATAGTCTTAACCCAATCCTTAGGAAGCTTATGAATATAACCATCCACCTGATTGTGAATATATGTGTACTGATACTGAAGTCTTGATGGATCTATAGCCTTATATCTTGGCTCCTTACCCTTAGCACGTCTCTCCTCTGATATAGCAGTATAAAGCTTATCCTTCTCCTCAAACTCTATACTGTCTGTATGCTTACTTGCATACTCAACTCTGTCATAGGCAAGAACTGCTTTAGTATCCCCTGTATCAGCAAGCTTCTTATACCATACCATTGCCTTATCATAATCAATCGGTACAACATAATCACTCTTATTGCCATACTGATCTATTCTCTGCAAACCATTCTCATATATACTACCAAGATTCATATATGCAGCCTTAATTCCGCACTCAGTAGCCTTCTCAAAATAAGTGATTGCTTTAGAGAAATTCTGAATTTCAAGAAGCATCTTAGCAAGCTTATAAATCATGTCGCCATCCTTATTAAGCTTCACATACTTCTCGTAATACTGACAAGCCTTAGCCTTATCCTCTGCAATTTTACTGTTACTATATTTACCTGTCTCATGGAGCTCTCCTAAAATCTTAAGGGCATCCATACCAAAATTCTTGTAATTAACATCAACTATAGCAATGTCTACAATCTTCTCGAGTATTTCTATAGCTTCTTCTGCATTGCCATTCTCCATCTGGTTAATTGCCTTATCATACTGAAGCTCTACATTACTTTTGGTTGATTTCTTCTTGCCCCCAAGATTGGACAAGAAAGGAATTTTCTCCAGGAAACTACCAAAAAGTCCCATACAATGTCCTCCTTCGTAACCTTGTCAAAGTTGTTAAATATTTTATCATAATTCTAGTTTATATGCAAGAAACTAAGCAACAGATTCTATATAATCAGCAATCTCCTTAACTGCATCTTCAGCATCATTACCTTCTGCCTGAATAGTAAGCTTATCTCCCTGACCAAAGCCTAAGCTCATCATACCCATAATACTCTTGGCATTAATCTTCTTATCCTTAGCAACAATATAAACCTTGCTCTCATACTTACTTGCAAGCTGAACTAAAACTGCTACTGGTCTAGCTGTTGCATCTGCCTGTAAATTAACAACCACGTCTCTACTTATCATAATTAATTCCTCCTTAGCTCATCGGCTATCTCACTTATTTTTCTTAATCTATGATTTACCCCTGATTTACCCAGCGGTGGATTCATCATATCACCAAGCTCCTTTAAGGATGCTTCCTCATATTCTATCCTAAGCTCTGCCAATTTTCTTAATCCTTCCGGCAGACTATTTAATCCTTTTGTATTATTAATATATTCTATATCATCAATTTGCTTTATTGCCGCAGATACTGTTTTACTTAAATTAGCAACCTCACAATTGACCTTTCGATTATATGCATTTCTAAAGTCCTTGAGTATTCTAACATTCTCCATATTCATAAGAGACATATGAGCACCCATAATATTAAGCAAATCAACTATACTAGAGCCATCCTTAATATATATCACATAGTACTTTTTCCTAACTATTGTTTTAGGTATTATATCAAAGGATGTAATTATTGCCGCCAATATATCTGACTGTCTTTTTGTGTCACACACAATCTCTAGATGATATCCTTTTTCCGGGTCAGTAACCGATCCTGCTGCCAAAAACGCACCTCTTAAATACGCCTGTTTACAACAGCTTCTCTCTATCAGCATATTATCTATGGTATATCCATCTTCTGAAGTGCTAAGCTTTAAGGATTTTTTCCCTTCCTCACTACTTACATCTATATCCAAAAGCTTGATTAGCTTGGATGCCTTATCAGATACATATGTATTATCCTCAGGTTCAAACCATTTCCCATCCAAAAACTTTCCAGACATTACAACCATAGCCGAAAGCTCCGCCAATTTACAGTGCTTGGAGCTACTTATCCCCGTCAAAAGCTCTTTCTTTACATTTGACGAAAATGACATCTATTATTCTCCTTTTACAATCCTGTCCTTTGTGATATCTCTATGGAAGCTTCTTACTGTGTATGGAAGCTCCTTTAATCTATTACTAAGATCATTTACAACTGTTACAGAACGATGCTTTCCTCCTGTACAGCCTATAGATATAACTAGCTGACTTTTTCCCTCCCTCTTATAAAAAGGAAGTAAAAACTTTACCATATCACTTAGCTTATCCATAAATTCCTTGTATTCATCACAATCACTGACCACCTTGACAACCGCTTCATCATTACCGGTAAGAGGTCTGAGATTTAAATCATAGTAAGGATTTGGAAGGAATCTGACATCATACACAAGGTCAGAATCTCTAGGTATCCCATACTTAAATCCAAAGGACATAACTGTAATAATTATATTGTTATAATCCTCGCCATTAACAAATATTTTATCCAGCTCCACCTTTAACTCTCTAGTTAAAAGATTACTAGTATCTATAATATAATCAGCTCTTTGCTTTAAGAACTCGATTTTTTCTCTTTCCTTTGCTATTCCCTCATTAATCCTTCCTGTTCTAGAAAGAGGGTGCTTTCTCCTAGTTTCTTTATATCTCTTTACCAAAGAAACCTCATTAGAATCTAAGAATAAAATCTCATAGTTATAGTTATTTTTCTTCATCTCCTGAAGACACTCCGAAAGCTCTCCTAAGGCATCTCCACTTCTTATATCAATACCTATAGCAACATTATCAACTTCCAATTTATCATCATGAGCTATTTCCGCAAATTTCTCTATAAGCATAACAGGCAAATTATCAACACAGAAAAAACCCATATCCTCTAAGGTTTTAAGGGCTGTTGATTTACCCGCTCCGCTCATTCCTGTAACTATAACAAATCTCATAGAATAATTTTAACCTCCGGCTCAAGCCTTACCCCAAACTTTTTCTCTACTGTATCCTGCACCTGTTCTATAAGCTTTAACACATCCTGACAGGTTGCATTATCATAATTAACCACAAATCCACAGTGCTTATCTGACACCTTGGCGCCACCACAGCTATAGCCTCTAAGGCCTGCATCATCGATAAGCTTAGCAGCAAAATATCCTTCAGGTCGTTTAAATGTAGACCCTGCACTAGGTAGCTCCAATGGTTGCTTAGAGCTTCTAGCCTCTTTAAGCTCATCCATCCTAGCTTGAATTAAGGCCTTGTCACCCTTTGTAAGCTTTAGCTTTGCACCCAAGACAATTTTGTCACGGGATACAATACTTTTTCTATAACCAAACTCCATGCTATCACAGTCATATCTCTTAACTGTTCCGTCCTGTTCCAAAATATCTACATACTCTATTATATCCTTCATCTCACCACCATAGGCACCTGCATTCATAACCACAGCTCCACCTAGGGTACCAGGAATACCGGCAGCAAATTCCATTCCGGTCATAGAATTATCTCTAGCAATAGCAGCAAGCCTTGAAAGCAGAGCTCCTGCATTAGCATATATCCCATCCTCACGCACATCTATAATGCTATAATTATTATAAATTTGAATAATGGCACCATCAAAGCCCTGGTCACTAAATAGCATATTACTGCCATTACCCATAATCAAAAATCTAATGTTATTAGACCTACATATACTAATGATTTTAAATATCTCTTCATCAGTTTCAGGTGTAAAAAAATACTTCGCAGGTCCACCTATCCTAAAGGTAGTATGCCTACTCATTAATTCATTTTCCTTATAGCTTATATCACCAAAAATGCTTTGCATTATTATACCTTCCAAGTAATAAAATTAAATTCAAAAATCAATTTTAAAAATACATTTCATTTAAAATGTACCTTCAATAAATTATATATCAATTCCCATAACAGTATAACAAAAATGAGTCCATCTATGCATACTAAGGCACAATACTCCATTACACCCTATCATACATTATGGACTCATTTTATTCAATGCAAAAAAATATACAATTTTCTTGAAAAACTAAGGCTTCCTTAGTTGTTTTTAACAATTACTTATTCAAAATCGCACATGCTCCACCATACATACCTGCATCATTGCCAAGTGTTGCCAGCTTGAACTGTGTCTTCTTACAAGCATGGAATGCATACTCTTGGAAATACTTCTCAGTAGTGTCAGTAATTATCTCACCTGCCTTAGACACTCCACCACCAATTACAAATACTTCAGGATCTACAACACATGCAATCTGTGCTAAAGCTTTTCCTAAGCACTTTCCATGATTTTCCACTAGCTGTGCAGCCAATTCATCACCCTTCTTAGCCGCATCAAAAACTTCCTTAGCTGAGATATACTGAACCTCTCTTAATACTGATGGCTTGTCAGTATTGCTAATTGCAATATTTGCAGATCTAACTATTCCTGTAGCTGATGTATACTGCTCTAAGCACCCCTTCTTACCACAACCACAAACCTCTGTCTCAGTATCACTTACCTGCATATGACCAATCTCACCACCGGCACCGTTAACGCCTGAAAGCATCTTACCATCTAAGATAATTCCTCCACCAACACCTGTACCAAGTGTAACCATTACTATATCCTTATAGCCTTTTCCGCCACCCTGCCACATCTCACCAAGAGCTGCCATGTTAGCATCATTGCCGGCAGTTACAGGAAGTCCTATAATGTTAGATAGCTCCTCTGCTGCATTAAATACACCCCATCCAAGGTTTACACATCTCAACACTGTTCCGTCTGACTTTACAGGTCCAGGTACACCCATACCAATTCCTGCTACATCATCCTTAGCTATACCCATATCTGAAAGCTTATTCTCTATAGACTCAGCTATATCACTAAGAATAAATTTTCCACCTTCGTCAATTCTTGTATGTATCTCCCACTTTTCTGTGAGAACTCCATCAGTTGTAAAGAGACCTATCTTAACTGTAGTACCTCCTATATCAACTCCAAACACATACTTTGCCATTTATTTATCCTCCTATTAATCATTATTTAGACTTGCAGCCATGCTTCTAGTAACTCTGTTATAAAGCTCCTGTGCTGCATTGTATCCCATCTTCTTCTGTCTATGGTTTACTGCTGCAGTTTCTACTATAATAGCAACATTTCTTCCTGGTCGTATAGGTATTGAATGACACACCACCTTGTTGCCAAGAATTTCTGTGTACTGATCCTCCAAGCCTAATCTGTCATAGTTGGCTTCTCTATCCCACTCAGCAAGCTCAATCACCAAATCTATACTCTGAGTCTGCTTAACACACTCAACTCCAAACATAGACTTAACATCCACTATACCAATACCTCTAAGCTCAATGAAATGTCTAGTTCTCTCCGGTGCAGTTCCAACCAAGGTATCTTCACTTACCTTCTTAATCTCGACCACATCATCAGATACAAGTCTATGACCTCTCTTAATAAGCTCCAAAGCGGCCTCTGACTTACCAATACCACTATCTCCTGTTATAAGAACACCCTCACCATATACATCTACCAAAACTGCGTGGATAGATATTCTCGGAGCAAGCTCTACATGAAGCCACTTTACAACCTCGTGCACAAACTCAGATGTGGTTTCTAGGGTATCTGTAAGTATTGGAATACCGTATCTATTACCTGCTTCTATAATAAAATCATATGGTTGCAGATTTCTACAAAATATAAGACATGGTATCTTATACTCAAACAGCTTGTTAAATATCTCGATATTTTCTTCTCTACTATGCATATTGGCAATATATGCATATTCAACATTACCACATATCTGTATTCTAGCAGAGTCAAAATGATCAAAGAAGCCTGCCAGCTGTACTGCAGGTCTATTCATATTTGGATCTTTAATGAGAATCTTATCAGTATCTATATCCGGTGTATGATTAACCAAATTCATCTTATTGATAAGATCCGTCACCGTTACGCTATATTCCTCGTCCACTGTATTACCTCCGTTTTTTCGAGCTGTTTATACCAACTCACGTGCAATTCGCTTAAATCAAGTTTTTATCCACTTCTTAAACTTATCACTCTTGCCACGTCATGCACATATAAAACGAGGCTGTCAAATGACAGCCTCTATATTTTATTCTTCAGTTTCAGAAGCAGTCTCAGCATACTTTTCAAGTATCAGAGCCTGAATCTTTTCTCTTGTTTCTGAGTTAATAGGATGTGCTATATCCTTATACTCTCCATCAGAAGCCTTACGACTC
>JAGALE010000360.1 GCA_017625335.1 Lachnospiraceae bacterium | reverse complement strand
TTACATATTATAACTGGATATTTAAGTTATAAAGAACCTACAGATATATTATCTATTATAGCACCTATACTAACAGGCTGTGTATATTGGTTTTTTGATAGTTTACAGATTTATAGATTAAATGATATTTTAACTAACATTTTATGGACTATCTATAATATAAAATTTAAAGCTTATATTTTAGCATTAGTAAGCATCTATACAATAGTAGTTAGTTCTGCAGCTTTAATTAGGAATCATTTTAAAGGTATAAAATAATATTTTAAATCTATAGTATATGGGGCTGTAGCTCAGCTGGGAGAGCACCTGCCTTGCAAGCAGGGGGTCGACGGTTCAAGTCCGTTCAGCTCCATTATATGTTGGTAATCATACAGCAAATTAATTTGGTTGAGTAAAATCTGGTGTCAGCAATGACGTGTGAGTTCAAGTCTCACTTGCTACAGATGTAGTCAATGGCGGAATTGGCAGACGCGCTAGAAACCTAATGGATTACTGTTGCATATAATTTGGGGTATTAACTCAGTTGGGAGAGTGCTACACTTGCAATGTAGAAGTCATCGGTTCAAGTCCGATATACTCCACGAACCAAGAAATAACAAGTAGTTTCTTAGTAGCCTGCGCATTGAGCGAGGTAGGGTCTTTATCAAAAATTTTATACACTGGTAATCACACAGCAAACTTACATTTTGTATAAAACGTCAAATTAGGGATTTGAAGAAAGTTTAAACAATTATGATTACTGTGGTGTAAATTGCTCCTTGCAGAGTGTTTCAAGGGTGGTCACTTAAAATAATAACCCTGGTTCCTACGGATTAAGTGTCGAGCAAGCGAAAAACGTGGGATATTTTTAAGGGAGTATATGTATGCAATATAGTTATATACCAACACAAATAGGAAGAACATTAAGGCTTAAAGTATACTTGGTAGATGGAGATAAAAAGGTTGGACACTCATTAATATCATCTACTAATAATACATGGACAATAACTGGGTGGTACATAGATGAAGAATATCAAAACAAAGGATTAGGTAAAGAGTTACTACATAATTCATTCACATATCTGTATAATTTATTTGGAACACCTAATAAAATAGATTATATATGGAATGGAACAAATGAGTATGTCATAGAGTGGTTGAGAAGTAACTTTAGTCCAATATCTAAATGTCCAATAGCAGTACAAAAGACACAGGCAGATGATGATTGGGAGTCTCATATTTATACCCTTGACAAAGATAAAGTATTAATATACTTTAATATAATAGGAGCTAACAATTGAGTATAGATAATATAATAAGAGGAATAAATAGTAATACAAATATTAAAAATCCAATACATTTTTACTTAAATGGAGGATGTTATATATTTGCAAAAAAGCTTCAAGAAATAATAGGTGGAAACCTAAGATATTTAACATTAGAACACCATTTTGTATTAGAACACAATAATAAATTATATGATACAACTGGTAATGTAACAAACAGTTATATAAATAGTAAATACATAACAGAATTAGAGTTTAACAGTAGAGAAAAATTAAGAAATAGTGTAAGGAGATAAGTTATGGACATGATAATAAGAACATCATCCTATGAGTTCAGTTTAGATGGCGTTCAGATGTTTATAATTGATAAATACCTTATGGACAACCTAAATACAGTAGGAAACACTGGCAAAGTAGTGTATATTACTAAAAAGAAGTTAAGTCACTATATGAATATATAGCAAACCATTCAGAACTATTCGGAAGTTACATAGATATACAGGGAATACTTTATGATAAAATATATAACATGTGGTTAGTGATGAACACAAAGGAGAAAATGGAAATCAGATGGTGGTAAATTTTCAAAAATAATTGAAAATAAATATTGACAAGTAAATGAAATTGTGGTATTATATAGTAGTAAGGTTAATATATGAAAGGAAATAAGCATGTCAGAGTTAAAAAACATTAAATTTGTCAAAGAACATGAAGATAATCACCAGATAGTTTGTAATGAAAAGGGCACTGGCTATTATTGTGTAGTAGGAACACTCAATGAAAAATACTACGACAAAGACACAAAAGCAGTTAAAGTCTATTATGGATGTCCTGACAATGATGATGGTGAAAAAGACTTCTTTGTAGGAGAGCAGGAACTTGAAGATAGATTTGAAAACTTTAGGTTAGAATCACTATAGAAGAAATAAATTAAATTTTTTCAAAAATAATTGAAAATAAGTATTGACAAAGTAAATATAGTATGTTATAATAATTAAGTAAGGTTGAAACAGAGAAATAAAATAATTAGCATATTTGTGATACATATAAGAATTGGACCTTTAGCTCAGTTGGTTAGAGCAACCGGCTCATAACCGGTCGGTCCTGGGTTCGAGTCCCCGAAGGTCCACTAAACTCACGATGTATGTTCCAATGATAGATATGGCAGACTACGGTCGGTATCTTAGGTAAATCGTAACAACCTTAGGTCTGAGAGACAGCCTTGAAAATGTGTGGTAGAGGCATATTAAATTATTGTAAAAAGACTATCATGAGGGAACCTAACAAGCGGTGAGAAGAGTTCGATTGAACGTGTGCGGCAAAGGTTAGTTAGGCTGATAGAAGGAACCTACCTCGCACCGAAAATAATTAACTTTTTATATTAAAGACTCACATGGGAAATCCTGGAGGGGCACTAAAACTGATAGGACTAGCAATACTGGGTATACACAGTGCTAGTTGCTTGAAGCCTTGAGAGTAGGTGCCAAGGCTGTGAGAATAACTCTATCCCTAAATAGTATAAACCTTTTAAGTTTATGAAGGGCAGGTAGCTATTAGGTTACGAAAGCTGAGAAACATTTCCTATAAAATGGGAGTGGTATACCTGTAGTCATTGAGAGAGGTGGACTCAACGACACTTATAAACTAAGCTGGCATGGCGGAATAGGCAGACGCACAGGACTTAAAATCCTGGGATGGTGACATCGTGAGAGTTCAAGTCTCTCTGCCAGCACTACTCATCAATATGATGAGGTATAGAGACACTGAGTATGAATACTATCCATAATATAGGCTGACAGCAATGTATTAATATTTGGTGGAAACTCTTGATGGGGCATAGACCTCGTTAATAAAGCGGTAAAAGTACGATAAGTTTGTTGGATGCCCAATGGAATAGCATGTGTATGTAGGAAGACATTTAGTGTCAGAACAAGCATGTTCCAACAAATGACCGCTGCAGGAGAGCGGAGAGATTATAAGGATTGGCGTTGGTCAGAAACGAAACTGACTACGGGATAGCTAAGGTAAGGAAGTGAAAGACTTCACCTTCACGGAATGGGATTCCCTGAGGTTCAGTAATGACAACGTACTGAGGTGGATAGATGGCTATCATAAGTCAACATTGTGGAGTTGGCGATGCATTTAAGTCGAGGTTGTGGTAACGAGGAATAGCAATACTGGACTAAAGATATTACTTTATTGGTGTTGTTAAAAGGAATGGTCAGTAATAAATGCTGGCGTGTAGACTTAAATGATGACCTTTATACCGAGGAGATTCTGAGGAGATGTGGAGATGTAACAGCTGATATTTCAGTTAGGGAGCATCAATAGGGGCATCAACGTAAGACTAAGTAATTAGTAACTGTTCGATGTGTGTAGGTATAAGAATTATGCAACTTAAACTTTGGTGAGCAGCGGTTGCTAAGCTGATAACGAGGTTGTGGTAAGGGATTTGAAGCCCGTTCAGTGGTTAGGTCAGGAACAGCAGTGTGTTCGTGTAGTTATCAGTTACATATTAATCGGGGTGTAATTCAGTTGGTAGAATGCGTGATTTGGGATCACGATGCCGCACGTTCGAGTCGTGTCACTCCGACTTTTAAATATGCGGCGTTAGTGTAGGATTGCACACTCACCGTCCAGGTGAGGAGCCCTGTTCAAAGCAGGACGCCTGCTCTTTGGTAAGATTGATGAACTTACTAAAAATTATACTGGATGCTTATTAAGGTATAATTGTGTCAAGTGTACACTTAGAATAAGCCCTAATGGTATGATGGTTAATGTACCCGCTTCTTTTTGAACATGCGAGGCAGAAACAGATTAGGACTCGCTTAGATTTAAGTACATAAACGGTTTAGGGTGGTAACCTCCTCATCAGGAATAACCTTAAATACAGCGAATTCAAAGTTTAAGCATATAACAATAAATTTATGTTGTATTATTAAACTTTGGGTTGACAACTTCGTATCCCATGAAAGAGTTGTTGAGGCTATCTGTAGAGCCAAGAGCAGAAATAGGTTCAAGTCCTGCTACAAGAAATTGGCATGAACTGGGAACGTAGTAGTGATATCCGAACTGGGAACGTAGTAATGCCAAATATGCCGACTTGGCGGAATTGGTAGACGTGCAAGATTTAGGTTCTTGTGTCGAAAGGCGTGTGGGTTCGAGTCTCACAGTCGGCACTATATAATATAATCATATATTATGTATGTATAACATATATGTTAATTCATATATGTTATTTTTATGCTTAATTTTATACACTAGAATAAAATTAAGATATTGTTATTTAAAATTTTTATAAGGATGGTATAATATGAGAATTACACAGACAAACACACCTGAAGACTTCCAGAAATTGAAAAAACATGAGTTACATAAGTTATGGTTTCACGACGCACTTACAGATAAACAAATAGCAAAGAAATTTGGCATAACAAAACAAGATGTAAAACAGAAGAGAAAAGAATTTAATTTGAATATGCTTAATAGTGCAATGCTAAGTGTGGCAGGCAGTCCGTTATATAAAAAACATAAATAGGGGTATATAATCATGGATATTGTTGAATTTCAACAGCGTAAAAATAGAATGGTTTTTGGTAGTTGGGTATTAATAGCAACAGTATTAACTGGAGCATACATACTAGAATTTTTTAATGGTAACAGAGATATTATATATGTAATTCAATTTACATTGTTCACTTGGATACCATTAATGATAAGTTATGGGGTACATCTTATAATAGGAAGAAGTAATACTAATATAAGATATACAATAGCAGTAGCATATTTAATATTTTATTTTTACACACAGATAACATCAAATTCATTAGCAACATTTATATACATAATACCAATGATGTGTGCACTAATAGTTTATGATGATGTTAAATTACTTGATATGATTTTTATAGCTGCTACAATATCAAATGTTATACTGATAGCATCAAATATAGCAAATTTATCATTTCTAGGTGATAGTAGTACAGAGGCTGTGACAAGAGAGACAATAACTTTTTATGAAATAGAAATAGCATGCTTGATATTATCAGGTATATTTATACATAGAACAACAGTATTAGTTACATATAGCAGTCATAAATTAAATGAATTAAATGATGAAATAAATCATGACGAATTAACTAATGTATATAACAGATATTATTTAACTAATTTCATTAAAGATAATTTTGAGGATGTTAAGATAAATGGGGAACAGAGCAACTTATCATTAGCAGTAGTCGATGTAGATAGTTTTAAGTCTATAAATGATAGCTATGGTCATAAATTTGGTGACTTAGTATTAAGGAGAATAGCATCTATATTAAGAGATAAGTCAGATGATTATAGTGATGCAAAAGTAGTAAGACTAGGTGGAGACGAATTTATAATTATATCTACAGAGATAACAAAAGATGATATATTTGAATTATGTGAAAGAGCGTGTAAAGAAGTTAGTGATGTTAAATTACGATATGGGGATGAAGTAGTAACATTTACAGTAAGCATAGGTGTAGCAAACAGTGTAGAAGATAATTGTAATACATATTCAAAGTTATATGAATTAGCTGATAGTATGTTATATACAGTTAAGACTAATGGTAAATGTTCAGTAGCAAAGGCATAAATATTAGAGCAGATGTTGATATTTAATCTGCTCTATTTTTATGCTTATAATTATTAAAGATAAATTATTAATTATTGTTAGGAGATTGAAAGAATGAATATTATCTACATTAAGCAAGCAGTTAAAGCAAAGGTTAATAAAAAAGATACACAGAGTGCTTTATTAAGAACAATAGCAGATGTATTAAAGGAAGACATTAATACACTTGAACACTGTGTAATTAATACATCTGATATTAGTGGTGTACAAGCTGGTGGGAGCATATTACTTGTAGCAAACCAAAAATTAAATAAGTACGTTGCAATGAGTCTAGGAGCATCTACTAAGGATGTATTATGTGTAACAGATGATGGACTAGATGCAACATACTCATTTGAATATGTATTACATATAGATAAAAAAGTAACAAATGGAAAACATGTAAATGAATTATTAGAAGAATCTAAGACAAATAGTGAATTACACGAAGCACTAAAAATGGTAGGTTCAATAGCAGATAAAGCAAGATTTGATGGAGTGTTAAGTGGTAATTATGGTGAATTGGCAGTTGATGATTCTAGTAGATACAAAGGTATATTAATAGTAGACTATAGAAATTTTGATGCACATTGTGATATAGAAACTGAGGTACTTGGTAGAAAAGGTAAGCTTCATTTACTTCAAATTGTTCCAACACTAAGTGATGAGATTGATGTAGTTAAATTATTTGAAGACCCTGCTATGACAGAGATAGTTGCAATGTCTATGTGTAAAAATGGATTAGGAACATTCAGTAATAGAAAGAAGAAATTTAACTTTAGTAATGTATTACCTATGGAAGGATTTACAGAGGATGATTGTAAAAATATAGGAGCATCTATAGATAAAGACAACAACTTTGTAATTACTACAAAAGAACAGGTAGAAAAATTTCTTGAACTTAAATTCTAAATATGAGGCTAATAAATAATGGGTACTGTATACATTAAATCAAAATCAAAAACAATAGCATATTGTACTTTAAACACAGAAACTTTTGAGTATAAAAAATTTCCAAAAGTAGGCAGAAACCTAAGTGATATAGAAAAAGCTCTAAATAATGTAATAGGAACAATAGTATTTGAGCATAATAAATTTGGAATATATGGTGTAGTCAAGGATAGAAATGGAATACCTCATATTACATGGATGTTACAGAAAAGTATAGACTC
Organism: Lachnospiraceae bacterium; assembly: GCA_017625335.1. GTDB lineage: Bacteria > Bacillota > Clostridia > Lachnospirales > Lachnospiraceae > Coprococcus_C. The sequence goes on along the minus strand of JAGALE010000360.1, from coordinate 3,093 downwards.
TAATGAGGAATACAAATCTAAATTCATTAAAATTAAGGGTAGTGTCATAGATGTATCAGACTATAGTGATGAGATATTTATAAAGCAACCTGATAAAGTGTTTCATAAGTCACCTGCATTTGTATTAGACTCTGATTGGAAAAATATAGGACGAGATAGGTTTAGAGAGTACATAGGTTTAAAAGAGCCAGATATACAATCAGATGATATAATTAATGAAGATGATATGATGGAAGATGTTGAATTAGATGAAACAACATTTGAGGATAATATAGGTAATAATGATATAATTGATGATTCTAATGAACATGATGTAGACCCATTGCAAAAATATGAGGAATGGCTTGATAAAAAGTTGGATAGTTATTATGTTAGTAGACAAGAGCGTGAGGAATTAGCTAAGCGTGAAGCTGAACTTGATGTACTTAGCAAAAAAGCATTGCAAATTATAAATAGTACATCTGAAAATAATAACGATACAATACTAGATGTCATAAATGTAAGTGATGAGTCAAAAGTAAATAATATAAATAGCAATTATTTTATATATGAAATAATGCTAAAAGTTCTTAAACAAGAAGATTCAATTTCTATTCCATTAGATTTTTATAAGTCACTCAGTGTATTATTACGAAAAAACTTATATATGAATATGAGTTTTACTAAGTATACAGCATTAGTAGACATAAAAATAAATGGTAATACAGATGTAAATAATATATTCGGTGTTGTGGATTATGATGAAAACTTGGAATATATAAGATTGACTGTTCTTAAAGAATATAACAGTACTAAAGTACAAGACAAAGAGTTGCTATTATATGAAATGCAGTATAATAAATGGAAACGAGAAAAGAGTATAACAGTCAATACATAGAGGTGAGTTTAATATGGCAAAGTTTATAAAGGATGATAAACAGCCAACTGGAACTGGTACAATAAAGAGTGTTACAATATCAAAGGAAATGGCTGCAGAGGTATCAAATAAAATTACAATACCAATGTACTTTTATAATGTGATACTACCTCAGATGGGTAGTTACTATGATAATTACCCAGTTGATTTTGACCAAAAAATTGTAGTCTGTTGTCCACTACATGATGAAGATACACCTTCTTGCAGATATTATGAAAGCACGAATTCATTTTATTGCTTTGGTTGTCAAAAAGGTGGAGATGTAGTTCAACTACATAGATACTTTGCAGAAAAGATGAATGGTACAATGCCTGATAGAGATGAGGCAATAGCTTTTCTATATAATTACTTTATTAAAGGTAGAGAATCAGAGTCATTCATTCAAGTTACACAGATAGCACAAGAGAAATTAAATACAGACAAAGATATAGTCAAGTTTAATTTTTACAGATACAACTTAGAACAAAGTATTTCATTTGATAACACATTAAAACAAGAAATAAAAGAACAGTTGTGGAGCCTGCTAGATAACATTGATTTATTATTATCATTAGATAAAATAAAAGCAGTTGAGGCAGAGAAGCTGTTAAAAGACAAAGTAAAAGAATTAATTACATTTGATAGTAATATTAAAAAGATTAAGTATAAAGGAGACTAATCTAAGTGTATAGTGGTAGTCAAAAAAATGTAGAAGATGTAATAGAACTAAGAGATAAGATATTAAATAATAACATTGGAGGTAATTAATATGGCAAAGCCAGTAGTTTCATATCCTGGTGCTAAATGGAGGTTCTACCCTCACATGGTAGATTACTTTCCATTAGACATGAAAGTATTTATAGAGCCATTCTTTGGTGGTGGAAGCGTCAGTCTATCAGTAGCAGACGACCCAAGATTTACAAAACTTGAAAGAATGATAGGTGGTGACCTATACACAGAGATGTGGTCATTATGGCAGGGCATTAAAGAAGACCCTGCAGCTGTAGAAGAGATTGCAACAAAATGGTTTACAGATATGTGTCCACACCAAAAAGAAATACACGATTTAAACTTTGTAGGTAGTGAAGCAAGATTATGGTTACCTGGTGGAGAAAATGAAGACTTTGAAAGTTCTGATATATTCGGAAAAGTAGATTTAACAGCTCCATTAGATGAACAGGAAGATGTTAAAAGATATATTGCAGAGCAAAGACAAAAAATAAGAGATAATATTGCATTATACAATTTAGCATGTCAAGAAGGTCAAAATTTCTGGAATTGGAGTCAGACAGTAGATACATCACAAATGACAACACTTGAAAGAGCAGCTCGTATGATTTTAGTAAATAAAATCAGTTTCAGTGGTATGGGTGATGCAGGTTCATTAAGTAAAGACCAATTCTGTGACTTCACGCTTGATAAATTACAATCCATGTATGATGCACATAGGCTTCTTCAAAGAATTGAATTACTTAATGTATCATTTGAAGACACAATGAAATTTGGTAATGAAGGAAATCCAGATGATAACTTCATTTTCCTCGACCCGCCTTACGCTAAACAAGAAGATAGTGGCTTATATGGAAAAGGTGGAAGCACCCACAGAGGATTTCCTCATCAACACTTTGCAGACTTTACAAAAGCAATGAAGTGTAAATGGTTTGTAACATATGATGACTCAGTAATTGTTAGAAAACTTTTTGCAGGAAATACCTACTTTGGAACACCTTGTTATTTCAAGCCATTCACTATTCCTGGTGGTTATACATTGGCTGGAAAAACAGACGAGGATGCTCTGGCAGGTGAGGAGCTTTTCATCAGTAATTATAACATAAACACTGTGAACGATGTTGCAGATGAAGATTTTTAATAACTAACAACTAAAGGTGTAATGACAACTATAGTGTAGGTAAGTCATTACACCTTTAGTTTTTAAACTTAGTTAATATCCTCAATATTAATAGGTAATACAATTTTAATTTTTGTGAATGGGAGTATGAACATGGAATCTTATGTATCAAGACAACAAGTAAGGGGAATAAACAGAAAGTTATTCGCAAATGACTTAATTTATAGTGCTGATGATATGGGTACTTTTGAGGTACTTATATCTAATATTATACAGCGTTATAATCCTGAAGATACAATAGCTGGTGTACCAACTATTTTAGAAGTAAAACAAGCTAATATAGATAATA
>JAGALE010000359.1 GCA_017625335.1 Lachnospiraceae bacterium | reverse complement strand
GCCCCAATAATATACAACTGATTATTCTTCAGTTTCAGAAGCAGTCCCTGCATACTTTTGAAGTATTAGAGTCTGTATCTTGTCTCTAGTTTCTGAGTTTATAGGATGCGCTATATCCTTATACTCTCCATCAGAAGCCTTACGACTCGGCATAGCGATGAATAAGCCCTTCTCTCCATCTATGACTTTAATGTCATGTACTACAAATTCATCATCAATGGTTATAGAAACCACTGCCCTCATCTTACCTTCCTTAGTAACCTTCCTAACTCTTACATCTGTTATCTGCATTGTACCATCCCCCTTTTTAAATGTCCTGCAATAGCATCCTACAGTGCGTATCTAAAATTCTTCTCCACAATAACCTTAATCTGGTTAGGGTCACCAGTATGCACTGTATTAGCCCTTAATGTGTCTCTACTCTCAACGATACAGTTCTCGATGTAACAGTTATCACCGATATGAACATCATTTAAGATAATAGAATTCTTGATTACACAATTATTACCGATGTATACCTTCTTAAACAATATAGAATCCTCTACAGTACCATTGATTATACATCCGCTAGCTATAAGAGAATTGTTAACCACTGCATCGCCGTTATACTTAGCAGGTGGTAAATCCTCAACCTTTGAATATACATCTGGATGCTGTCTAAAGAAGTAATCTCTTACCTCCTTGTTAAGGAAATCCATGTTAGTCTTAAAGTACGAATCTATGGTTCCAATGTTTCTCCAATAAGAGTCAAGCTTATAAGCATATATCTTCTTAACATTCTTGTATCTTACAAGGATATCATTAACAAAATCGCTTCTACCTTCTGCCGCACAAGCCTCTAACAACTCAATAAGCTGTCTACGTCTTATTACATAAACGCCTATAGATGCTGTATTAGTCTCAGCAACAAGTGGCTTCTCCTCGAAATCCAATACTCTGTTATCCTCTGCAAGCTTAACAACACCAAAACGGTTGATGTCATCCTCTCCTGCAGGAATATCCTTACATACTATAGTAATATCTGCTCCTGTTGCGATATGCTCCTCTAACACCTTGTTATAATCAAGCTTATATATACCATCACCAGATGCAATTACTACATATGGCTCGTGAGATGACTTAAGGAAATTAATATTCTGGAAGAGCGCATCTGCTGTACCCTTATACCAGAAGCTGTTAGTTGATGTAATGGTTGGAGTAAATACATAAAGACCTCCCTGTTTTCTTCCAAAGTCCCACCACTTAGAAGAATTAAGGTGCTCATTAAGTGAGCGTGAGTTATACTGAGTATAAACTGCAACCTTCTGTATATGTGAATTAGTCATATTAGAAAGGGCAAAGTCGATAGCTCTGTAGCTTCCTACTATAGGCATAGCTGCTGCCGCTCTCTTTGCTGATAAATCACCCATTCTGCCGCTGTTACCACCAGCTAAAATTATACCTATCGCTCTCATATTATTCACCTACCTTTATAATGCTAGAACCACTCTTAAGTAATCCGCCAGGATATTCATCTAAAGTTGTCTCTCCGAAGATAGCAACATTCTTACCTATCTTAACACCCTCTGGAATTACTGAGTTTTCTCCAATTGTTACAAGGCCAAATGAATAGATATGTGGTGCAAACTCGTTAGGAGCCTCTTCTCCTACACCAAGTTCTGCATTAGCACCTATTACAACACCCTCTGCGATAATAGCCTTATCTATAATAGCTCCATCACCAATGGTTGCACCATTCATAATGATAGAATTCTTAATTACAGCTCCCTTACCTATAGATACACCTGAGCCGATAACAGAACTGCTAACATCACCATATACCTCAGTTCCCTCACCGATTATACTCTTAGTTACTGAGCTTTCAGGTGCAATATACTGTGGTGGTAATACATCACTCTTAGTGTATATTCTCCAAAACTCCTCATAAAGATTAAACTCAGGAATAATATCAATAAGCTCCATATTAGCCTCCCAGTATGAACCAAGAGTTCCAACATCCTTCCAATATCCCTTATATTCATAAGCACAAATCTTACTTCCGTGCTCATGGCAATAAGGAATTATGTGCTTACCAAAGTCACATGAAGGCTGATCCTTCATTACTGTAAGAGCCTCTTTAAGAAGCTTCCAATTGAAGATGTAAATTCCCATAGACGCCTTATTACTTCTAGGTTTCTCTGGCTTCTCCTCAAACTCCCGAATGCATCCAGACTCGTCAGTAATAACAACTCCGAATCTACTTGCTTCCTCCATCGGAACCTGATATGTAGCAAGGGTTATATCTGCCTTACTTGTCTTATGGTAATCAAGCATATTCTCATAATCCATCTTATAAATATGATCACCTGATAATATCAGTACATATTCCGGATTATAATAATCAATGTATTCTATATTTTGATATATGGCATTAGCTGTGCCCGTATACCACTGGCTGTTTTCACTCTTCTCATATGGTGGAAGAACGGTAACACCACCTATATTACGATCCAAATCCCATGGCATACCAATACCGATATGCTGGTTAAGACGAAGCGGTCTGTACTGAGTAAGAACTCCGACAGTGTCTACACCTGAATTAATACAGTTACTAAGTGGGAAATCAATAATCTTATACTTTCCACCAAAAGCAACTGCAGGCTTAGCCAATTTTGATGTAAGAACGCCAAGTCTACTACCCTGACCACCAGCTAATAGCATAGCTATCATTTCTTTCTTAATCATAATGTCACCCCTTTTAGCATAATTTATAGTTATTATAACATTAATGCATAAAAAATTAAATACTTTTATGCAATTTTTATAAAATATATTCAAGTATTTTAGATACTTTGTTATTTGTGCCAAATTTTGCTAGTAAAAAACGCAAAACCGACCACATTTACCCCAAAATTGATTATTTCGATAATTAACATCACCCAAAACAACCTTTCATATATTTTGCACATCAAAAAACATAAAAAGCCGATAACACAAATCACGTTTAACTGTTTCAGTCAAAAAGCTTATAGTGTTATCGACTCTTTTATTAATTACTTTATGCTACCAGCTGCCTTCTCCATAGCCTTTAAAAACGGTAAAAAATCCACCTCTAAGCAGGCTGCTATCTTGATATCATCCTTTTCCTGAAGAACTTTACCAAGACGTACTACAGCTGTCGCCATCTTACTCTTATCAATAACCTTATCTTCCTGGTTAATTAAAGCTTCACAATTATTATAAACCTCTATCTCCCAGTTTATTCCCTGAATGACAAGATTAAAAAGCTCGTCTGTATCCTTTTGTCTGTCTCCTCTGAGTTCTCCTATTATTTCCTCTGTTCCATAGATAATCTTAGGGCTGTAATCCAACAGCTCCTTCATTATGTCATGTTGTAATTCAACCTTCTTAGCCATAACAACCTCCGCTAAATCTGCTTATAATCTACAAAATCCTACATAGAACCTCTGCCAGTGCCATTACCAGAGCCAAATTCATCCTTAGAGTGAACCAAACCTCTTATTACAAGTCCAATTCCTCCGAAGAATGTAGCTAAGATAATAACCATCTCCAAAGCAGTAATGTGTCTCACATAGAACTTCATGCTCATAATAACAGATATTACAAACAATAGGAATATAATGCCAAGTATTCCTCCTGTTATAATATTAGGATATACAACATATATCACGAACATTATACACATAGCAAGCAGCAATAATGCTGTTACATTCGTTCCATTATACCTATAAAAGAAAGTAAAATTAGATATGTGTATGTTCATAAGAAACAATGCTGCTCCTATAACAGTAAGGACTATGCCCAGTAAAAAACTCATCAAGCTTTTCATCTCTCATTTGTCTCCTTATCAAAAATGTAGCACAATTCGAATTATGCCAGCATCTTAACTAAT
>JAGALE010000358.1 GCA_017625335.1 Lachnospiraceae bacterium | reverse complement strand
ATAGCTAGTTGCTATTTGGAATTTGATTTGATATTATTTAATTTGTTTATTATGTTGGACTTGTTAATGGTGTTAAGTCCTTCTGCTAGTTGTAGCAAAAGGTCGATATCATTGATGCGTCCCTTGGATTTGTAAATATCTGCAAGAAGAGTAAAGGTTTCGCTGATATCGGAGCCGATGCTTAAGGAATAGCTTAAGAATTCTATGGCTGCAGATGCATTTCCAAGCTCTAAAAGCTCTTTACCGATGGAATTAAGAAGCCTGATAAGCTTAAGATAATTTCCGTCGTAATTAGACAGGGCCTCTAAATTAGCAGGTCCATACATAGCTTTAAGCTCTGTGTTGGTATACATGGATAGATTGATAATCTTTTCTGTGGCCAGCTTCTCTAATTCACTGGCTCTGTGAGCAAGAGAAGGAAGCAGGGCATTCATAGGTAGCATGGTGAGGTCTAAAACAATGTATGCAAGGTTTGAGATATCAGCCTTTCTTACAGAGTTGGCACGAGCCTCAGCTGCCCAAAAATTCTCGGTGTTTGATTTTTCAATACGCTTTGAACGGGATATTCCGTGGGCAATCATGAATGCGCCCCAGAATATAAGTACTATTAGAAACCAGTTAATATATTTCATAAGGTTAAATCCTTTCGGAGGTAAGTATGATTGATTTTAGTAACAAGAAAAAGATGAAAACCATATCAATGGTAATTGTAATTTGCGTAGTTGTAGCTATGCTTGTTGGTCTTCTCTCATCCTTTGCATAGGATAACACGGACGGGACTTTTTTTCAACCAAGGCTGGATTCAGGAGATTAGATATGGAGCAGGGAACTCTAGGTGAGCTTTATCTTACACGCTCAGTGACAAAGCATATTAGAAAATACAATAAGGCTGTAGCTGTAGGTGCAGGTGTGGGTAAGGATTATGCTCTGATAGACTGTGGAAAGGCTAGTTCCCTTGAAACGGCGAGTATACCTGCTGAGTCTGACAATGCTTATATTTCTGTGTCAGAGGGTATTGCAGAGACTCCTTTTGTTGCATGGATAAAGGCCATTAATAATATTGCCATGTCGGGCTGTGACATATCAGGAGTTCGCCTTTCTTATATGCTTCCTGTTGATACTACTGAGGAGCAGCTAAAGGTATATGCAGGTGAATTTAATTCTTTGGCAGATGGCTTTGGAATTCAGATTATAGGTGGCAATACTAGGGTGAGCTTTGCCTATAGCAGAGCCAGTTTTTTGGTAGAGGTTGTTGGTACTTTGGCTGCTGATAACAGGCTTTTGCTTAAGGCTAAGGAAGACTATGAGGTAGTTATGGTGGGCTATACAGCAATGCTGGGAACTAATCTTATAGTCAATCAGCGATGTGATGAGCTTAAGACTAGATTTGCCCCAAGCTATGTGGAAGGGAGTAGATTCCCTGACAGTGAATGCTGCATCCTGGATAGAGCTAAGAAGGCTTGTGAATTAGCAACTGCTGCAGATGTTGTGTATATGCATGACATTTCTCATGGTGGAGTGTATGGTGCATTATGGCAGTTGGGTCAGGCCCTTAATATGGGCGTTGTAGTGAACCACAGAAGTATTCCTGTTAAACAAGAAACCATAGAGGTATGTAATTATTTTGATATTAATCCGTATATGTGTGATGGCACAGGTGCATTTTTAGTTGTAGCCAGGGATGGAAAGCTTTTGGCTGATGAACTAAGTAAATCAGGCTGTGTGGCATCTGTAATAGGAAAACTGACTAATAATAAGGACCGTGTTGTTATACTTGGTTCAGAGTCAGGTGAGAAGAGATTTTTGACACCTATTAAGGGTGATGAAATATATAAGGTTATCTCTGCGTATTAATGTAGAGTGACAATAAATTAAAAGGAAGGTAAGAGTATGAACAACGACATTTTAAAGCTTCTTGAAAATGACAGTAGACTTACTGTAAAGGATATAGCCAGTATGCTTGGCTTAGATGAGGCGGCGGTGGCCGCGGATATTAAGGCCATGGAGGATAGTAAGGTAATCTGTGGTTACCACACTATGATTGACTGGGATAAGGTGGCAGAGGAGAAGGTTACAGCTCTTATCGAGGTTAAGGTTACTCCTCAGAGAGGACAGGGCTTTGACAAGATTGCAGAGAGAATATATAACTATGAGGAGGTTAATGCAGTTTACCTTATGGCAGGTGCATTTGACTTTACAGTTATTATTCAGGGTAAGACTCTTAGAGAGGTTTCACGCTTTGTATCTGAGAAGCTTGCTGTTATGGAGACAGTTATAAGCACATCTACTCATTTTGTGCTTAAGAAATATAAGGACCACGGCATTAAGTTTGACATGGTTAAGAAAGATGAAAGGTTGGCAATAGTACCATAATGAGAAATCCATTATCACAAACAATTACAAATATTAAGCCATCAGGCATTAGAAAGTTTTTCGATATCGTAAGCGAGATGCCGGATGCTATATCACTTGGTGTTGGTGAGCCTGACTTCGATACACCTTGGCATATAAGAGAAGAGGGTATTTACTCTCTTGAGAAGGGTAAAACCTTTTATACTTCAAATTCAGGACTCCTTGAGCTTAGAGAGGAAATCTGTAAGTGGTATAAGAGAAAATATAATGTTGACTATGATTACAAGAAGGAAGCTCTTATTACCGTAGGTGGTAGTGAGGGTATTGACCTTGCATTTAGAGCTATGCTTGATCCGGGAGATGAGGTTATTATTCCTGAGCCTTGCTATGTATCATATGTTCCTTGTGTTGAGCTTGCAGGTGGTGTGCCTGTAACCATAGCACTTAAGAATGAGAATCAGTTTAGACTTACACCGGAGGAGCTTCTTGGAGCCATTACTGACAAGACTAAGATTCTTATACTTGCTTATCCTAGTAACCCTACAGGAGCCATAATGACTAAGGAAGACCTTGAGCCTATAGCTAAAATCTGTCAGGAGAAGGATATATTTGTTATATCAGACGAGATTTATTCAGAGCTTACATACGGAGACGCACAGCATTGTACTATCGGTTCCCTTCCTGGTATGAAGGAGAGAACAATAATTATAAATGGTTTCTCTAAGGCTTACGCTATGACAGGATGGAGACTTGGATATGCACTTGCTCCTCAGGTTATTGCTGAGCAGATGACTAAGGTTCACCAGTTTGCAATTATGTGTGCTCCAACTACTAGTCAGTACGCAGCAATTAGCGCTATCAAGGAGGGTGACAAGGATATTGAGCGTATGAGGACTTCCTACGACCAGAGAAGACATTTCCTTATGAAGACCTTTGAGGAGATGGGACTTCCTTGCTTTGAGCCACTTGGAGCATTCTATATGTTCCCTTGTATCAAGGAGTTTGGTATGACTTCTGATGAGTTTGCCACAAGACTTCTTCAGGAGGAGGAGCTTGCGGTGGTACCGGGAACTGCATTCGGTGATTGCGGTGAGGGCTTCCTAAGAATTTCTTATGCTTACTCTATTGATGAGCTAAGAGAAGCTATGAAGAGACTTGCAGCATTTATTGGAAGACTTAGAGATAAGCAGAATTAGGTTGATAAAAAATTATTATTACTGGATTATGTCAGTAGATGAATATGACATAATTCAGGGAGAATGAGGTAAGGTTTAGTATGGTAAATATAGTATTGTACGAACCAGAGATGCCGATGAATACTGGAAATATAGGGCGCACTTGTGTAGCAACAGGTGCGCGTCTTCATTTAATCGAGCCTCTGGGATTTAAGCTGGATGATAAAAGTGTTAAGAGAGCAGGCCTTGATTACTGGCCTAGAGTTAATGTGACTGTGTATTCAGATTTTGAGGATTTTAAGGCTAAGAATCCGGATGCGGTATTATATATGGCGACCACAAAATCCAAGCAGAAGTATACGGATGTAAAGTATCCTGAAAATGCTTATATTATGCTTGGACCTGAGAGCAGGGGTATCCCTGAGGAGATTCTTTTGGAGAGCAAGGAAACCTGTGTGAGAATACCTATGATGCCGGGGGAGAGGTCCCTTAATCTGTCCAATGCAGCGGCTATTATGGTGTATGAGGTGCTAAGGCAGCATGAGTTTCCGGGACTTGAGGAAGAGGGTCAGCTGCATAGGTATGAGTGGTAATTGAATAAGCTTTAAAAAGCCGGTAAAGTGCATTGCATTTTACCGGCTTTTTTATACAAAAAATTATTGTGGCGCATATTGTATTTTGGTATAATCATTTTACCAAAAAAGATACTGTAGGTATTGTAGGATAGTTTGAATATTTAGGGTTACAATTTACTATAAGAAAGGAGAAGGAAGATGAAGAAATTACATAAAGACTTAATGAGGAAAGTTTGTAGCTTTGCTGTAGCTCTAGCTATGGTGCTTTCTGTGACAGGTGGTCCTGTTTTAACAGTCAGTGCAGCACAGGCTGAAGAGGCTAACAGTGTGGCAACAGATACAGATGCTGTTAATGTAGAAGCTGAGGCAGGTAACCAGATAGCAGATACAGATACTGCTACCACAGAGACTAATATAACAGTGGGAATTAATACTCACCCTCCTCTTAATGGGGCAGGAACAGAGATTAGCCAGGTGGAGATAACACTTGATTTGCCTTTGCTTGGGTCAGACAATCATACTGTAAGCTGTCAGGCACCGGGGGAAGCCAATTATCAGGTTTCACCACGGTCTGATTGGGAGGACGCAGGTAGTTGGCCATTAGATGCTGGCTACAAATTTGAGTATAATTATGAGTATTGGGCTTATCTTGTCATAACACCAAAGACGGGTTATACCATTGCTGCCGACGCAATATATATAGTGAATGGAGAAACTGTTAGTGGAAGCCTTGTGGATGGACTTGCATATGTAGATGTATTAGTGATGCCATATTATAATGGCGTTGTAGACAGTGTGGTTCTTTCTAATATACCAGAGGGTAATATAGGTGAATCTCTTGCCAATTACATAGAAGAGGGAGAGAGCTATATTGCAAAGGGCTATTGGCATGTATATGATTATGAAAATAAGGCTTACGAAGTTGCAGATACTTCAGGTGTTATAGAGGAAGGAAAATCATATGAGCTTTGGATTGAAATATATCCAAAGGAAGGCTATGTTTTCGGAGAAAATGCAACTCTTTCCGGCAATGTAGATATTGGAAATTATAGCTTTGATAAGCAATATGGATATGCTGAAATTCTCGTAGATCATTCAATTCTTATAGAAGAGGTTGTAATAAGTAAGGATAGCTTGCCTGAACCAGTGGTGGGTGAGAACTTCACAGCTGAAAGTAAGGAAGTTGCTGTTCCAGTTGGAAGCAACTATACTGCCACTTATTATTGGTCAGATGAGGATGGAAATACTACAGGAACCTTTGAAAAAGGCAAGGAATACACTTTATTTATTGATATCTATGCTAATAAAGGCTATGCTTTTGCAGAGAATGTACAGGGTGATATTGGGGGAGAGTCTGTAGGCTTTCATGGAGGAGGCACACAGCTTACTCATCCTGTCCATGTTTCCTTTAAGATATCTATAGATAAGATTGTCATTGATGAACTTCCAGAGGTTGTTGTTGGTGAGGAAATTCACAAGGGTACTGATGGTAATTCATATTTTGAGATTAAGGCACCAGAGGGAGCCAACTATAGTATATCAGGTTATTGGTCTATAACTAATACTAAAGAGATACCAGAGGGTGTGTTCCAGGATAGAGAATCTTATACTTTACATCTTTATGTAGAGCCTAATAAGGGATATCAATTTGTTGATTCTATACCTATGGAGGTAGAGGGAGTAACATATGCTAATAGCGGTAGCGGAAACGATTGGGCTAGCCTGGATATGATATATTCTTCTCGTCAAATTATTGATACTATAGAGATAAACGGAGTTAAGGAGCCTGCTTTAGGTGAGGCAGCTACTGTGGATACATTAAAGGTTCCGGAGGGTGCAAACTATAGCATTATATCTGCGACATGGATTGATATAAACACAGGAGAACTTGTAACTAGCTTCCAAGAGGAACACGAGTATTTTCTTGATGTTGAGCTTGAACCTAAGGACGGTTATGAATTTGATAGATATCCTAACATCTATGTAGATGGAAAAGACTTTTCTGATAGTGGCTTTGTAGAGCCAGACTTAGTTTATATATCAGTTTGTAGAGTGAACTTCGAGAAAATTATACCAGAGCTGCGTGTTAATAATGTACCAGAGTTTAAGGTAGGAGAGAAGGCTTCTATTGAGGAAATTAGCGTTCCTGAGGATGCAGATTATGAGATAATGTATGCTGCATGGCAGGAATGGGATGCTGAATATAATGATTACTGTGAATTTACCGGAATCTTTGAGGCAGGCAAGTCATATAGGCTGCGTATTGAAGTGTGGTGTAAGGATGGATACAGATTTGATAAGAGCACAACTGCTGTATACATAAACGGTAATTTAGACACAAGCATGACAGCAAATGGTGATGGTAAAATCATATTTAGGGAGTACTCAGATAGCGCAAAGGTTATTGACAGAGTGGAGGTTACTGTGACAGAACCTGCAATAGGAGCACACTCTAGTATGTCACCACAGTTTACAGTGCCTGAAGGTGCCTGCTATGCAGTGCATACTGAGGGTTATAATCCGGAATGGTTGATAGAAAAGGGAGACGATTGGCTTAATTACTATGGCTATTTTGAAGAGGATGAGGGTTATGGCGTATCCTTTGTAATCTATTCAAAGGAAGGCTATATCTTTGCAGAGGATGTTGTAGTGGTTGTAAATGGCAAGGTGATAAACTCTAAAGAATTTGGTATAGGTGATAAGCTGATATTTGCAGAATACTTCTTCGATGCTGAGTGTAGCCATATCTACAGTGATTGGTCTGATGCTAAGGATGGTGCACATACAAGAAAATGTACTGTATGTGGTCATAAGGAAACTGAGAAGCATAAGTATACAGATGACATAGATGCAACCTGTGATGTATGTGGAACTACGAGAACTCAAGATACAGGCTCAGGCGGTACAACAGGAAACACATCAGGTAATACTGACAGTGTAGCAGGAAGTCCGGCAACAGGTGATGGCAGCCAAATGATGTTAGCATTTATGCTTATGCTTATGAGCAGTATGGGTATACTTGCTTTAGATAAAAGAAAAAAGAAAAATAATCAGTAATAGTTGATTAGTGTGACACTTGGCTTGAAGCTTGACTTTAAGCCAAGTGTTTGTTATATGATTCTGATATAGGAGGAAGAAGATGTCGCAGGAAGCATACAACAATGTTGATTGGCTAGACAAGCCATATTATTCCTTAAATGCATATTTTAAGCATGTCTATGGACAGAAAATATATAAGATTGCTGTGGATGCAGGGCTTTCCTGTCCTAACAGGGACGGTAGCCTTGATACTAGAGGGTGTATCTTCTGCAGCAAGGGTGGAAGCGGTGACTTTGCGGTGAAGCTTAGTGATAGTCAGGGTGAAGCCTACTCGCAGGATGGACTAAAGCAACTTTCTGTCAAAGAGCAGATAGCTGAAGGAAGGGCTAAGTTCAACAAGAAAGCAGGAGATAGATTTGTAATATATTTTCAGGCATTTACTAATACCTATGGTAATCCGGATTATCTAAGAAGAATTTGGACCGAAGCCTTAGAAGAGAATGATGTTGTGGGAATATCCATAGCTACCAGGCCGGATTGCCTGGGTGAAGAGGTTATCAAAATACTAGATGAAATAAAAAATGTGTATTCAGATAAATTCATCTGGGTGGAGCTTGGACTTCAGACTATTCACGATAAAACAGCAGAGTATATTAGAAGGCATTATCCACTAGCTGAGTACGAGGTTGCGGTGAGAAAGCTGCATAAGCTTGATATACCATATATTACTCATATAATACTTGGATTACCAGGTGAGACAAGAGAGGAGATGCTTGAGACAGTGTTCTATGTGGAGCAGGGTGTGTTTGAACAGGATTCTCACAGCAAGATAAGACCATTTGGTATGAAGCTACAGCTTTTGCATGTGTTAGAAAATACTGACCTTGCAGAGGACTATAGTCAGGGGAAATTTAAGACTATGGAGATGGAAGAGTATTTGGACCTAGTTATAGATGCTCTCCAGAAGATAAATCATAACATAGTAATCCACCGAGTAACAGGTGATGGTCCTAAGAATATACTTATATCTCCTGCCTGGTCTGGGAATAAGAAGCAGGTGCTTAACACTCTGCATAGGAAGATGAAAGAAAAGAATGCGAGACAAGGAGATTACGCTATATCACTTTATGAAGAGGCTTAGTGATGAGAAAAGCATTATCTAATAAGGATTTAATTTTGAACGTAGCGTTATACATTAATGGGGTTGCGGATACAATATATCCTTGAAAATTATTTCAAAATAGGATAGTATAGAAATGAACTTTATATTTTAGGTATTGGGTGATTATAAAGTTCAACAGAAGATATTTACTTATAAGAAAATACACTAGAAAAGGGGTTAGGGAATGAGATTAGTTACGCGTTCAGATTTTGATGGTTTAGCTTGTGGTGCGCTTCTTAAGGAAGCAGGTATTATCGACTCATGGACATTTGCTCATCCAAAGGATTTACAGGATGGTTTAGTTCCTGTTACAGAGAATGATTGTTTGGCAAATGTACCATTTGTAGAGGGCTGTGGACTTTGGTTTGATCATCATTCAAGTGAGCATGAGAGATTGGAGCTTGAGGGTAAATACAAGGGCGAAAGCAGAATTACTCCTTCATGTGCTAGAATTATATATGAGTATTATGGTGGAAAGGAAAGATTTCCACAGTTTGATGATATGATGGAGGCAGTTGATAAGGTTGATTCAGGTAACCTTACAGTTGATGAAATTTTAAATCCTACAGGTTGGATTCTTATCGGCTTTTTAATGGATCCAAGAACCGGACTTGGTCGTTGGAGAAACTTTACTATTCCTAACTACAAGCTTATGGAAGAGCTTATTGATGCATGTAGAACTATGACTACAGAGGAGATTCTTAACCTTTCTGATGTTAAGGAGCGTATCGAGGTTTACAACGAGCAGACAGAGAAGTTTAAGGAGATGGTTAAGGCTCACACAAGAGTTGAGAAGGATGTAATCATCACAGACCTTCGTGGTGTGGATCCTATCTATACTGGTAACAGATTTATGATTTACAGCCTTTATCCAGAGCAGAACATCTCAGCTTGGATAGTAAATGGTAAGGGTGGCAAGGGCTGTTCTGCAGCTGTTGGATATAGCATTATCAATAAGACTTCAAATGTTGACGTTGGAAGCCTTATGCTTAAGTACGGCGGTGGCGGTCATAAGAAGGTTGGAACCTGTCAGTTTACTGATGAGAATATGGATGAGATGCTTCCAAAGATGCTTGATGAGCTGGTAAACGGAGTAAAATAGAAAATCTATCGTAGGAAATTTACGACGAATCGAAGAGAAATCTTCGGTTCGTCTTTTTTGTTTTTTGGGCTTCTGTATTTTATTAGAAATTCAAATTTTAAGCCGACTAAAGACAGTTTTCTATGTCCTAAAAAGAAGGGATTATATTTCAGAAGAATTCACAGAATTTTCACAGAATGCTTCAAAATTGTACAAACGTTTGAAAAATTAGTCTTTACGATATTTTGGGTTGGTGATATAGTCACCTCACAGCGAGGTGTATGGCCAAGACTGATACATATAGAATTTGCGATGGATATTTTTCACACTTACTATCTAATTTCTACGAGCATGTTAACCCTTGAAAGCATGCTGGTCCCCATAGCTTGGCATGGTAGATAAAGAACCGTGTTAATATCTTTAAATTACAAATCTGGAAAATAAATGAATAACGAACAAAAGAAAACTATTTCACCATCGCAGGTTCTTATGATTACTAATCGCAAGCTGTTAATTAACAAATTTATTTTGAATGAAACTAGTATAGTTGATGGCAAATGATATTATTCCTAACGCTAAATGGTGTGGTGTTAGTGATCATATGATTGGGT
>JAGALE010000357.1 GCA_017625335.1 Lachnospiraceae bacterium | reverse complement strand
TTTAAGGGGATTGAGAGGGTTTCAGGATATTATCCAGACTTTAATCCGGAATGTAATTTTCATAAATCCGAGATATTTTGGGAAGAACTTTGAGGATAGAGATTTTTGCCCTTTGAGGATAAAAGGGGTTGCCCTTGAACAAGGAGAAAAGCCCAAAAAGCATTTTTGGGAACTGCTTTTTGGGGACTTTGTTTTTGGGAGTGCTGATAAATAAAGGATTCCTGTTTCCCAAAAATGAAAGGGGCAAAGTCCTATATCGTGTCTTTTTTTCTGTTTTTGGGGATTTTGCTTGCTTTTTGGGAAAATCATTTCAAGGATAATACTTCTCAATTCCTAAGATTAGGAGGTGTGTATTTATGCGAAAGAAGAATTTTAAGGGCAGATGTGAAAAGAGGAGGCTGCCAAAGTGTGAAGATGTATGCAGAACTTATGATGGTATTCAATATGCTTATGCTGAATTATTAAGTGCTACCAGAGAAATTAAGAGTTTCAGAGTGAATGTGGTTCTGGATGGTCTGGAAGAGGGAGAATACACTTCTGATTTTTTCTGTGTGAAATTGGATGGAGATTTAATGGTAAGGGAATGTGTATCAAGGCAGTATCTTACAAAGCCAATGACAGCAAAATTATTGGATATGAGTAGAGAATACTGGTTAAGGCATGGAGTATCAGACTGGGGAATTGTGATTGAGAAAGAGGGTGAAGCAGATGAAAAGTGAATGGAAGAAAGGACAGCTTTTAAAGAAAACAAATGAAACAAATACATGTTTATACAGAGTATTGGCACTTGAGGAAGAAAGCGCAATGGTAATAGATTGCGTTAAGAAATGTATGCCAGTGTGGGTATCAAGTAGTGAACTTGTAGATTTTGAAGCAGTGGAAGAAAAGTGTGTTGAAAAAGACTTGGATGTTTTGGAAGATTATGCTTCTAATGTGAAGAAGATAATCCATCAGAGGTTTACTATGATTTCTGCAATTCTTCCTTTTATTTCAAATGAGCCTATGAGGACAGAAGCAATTAAAAAGGTTGCAGAAGAGTATGCTGTCAGCACACAAACAGTAAGGAAATATCTTTGTGAGTATCTGGTTTCTATGGATATCAGAAGTCTTGCACCACAGGAAAAGTGTACGGACAAGCCTTTGACAAAAGAGGAAAAGAACATGAGAAAAGCATTGAACAAGTATTTCTATACTTCCAAGAAGAGGACATTAAAAGATACTTATACTCTTATGCTTAGAGATTCCTATTGTGACAGTGAGGGAAAACTGATAGATAAATATCCATCCTTTTATCAGTTCCGCTATTTCTTTCGAAAGAAATATAATACTAAGCAGACGGAATATATCAGCAGAAATGGTTTGTCTTATTATCAGAGAAACCAACGTCCATTGTTTGGTGATGGTATTAGAAAATTTGCTTCTGGTGTTGGTGTAGGAATGCTTGACAGTACGATTTGTGATATTTATCTGGTGAGTGAAAATGGCAATCTGATAGGCAGACCTGTATTGAATGCCTGTGTTGATGGGTACAGTGGTTTATGTATGGGATATGCCCTTGGATGGGAAGGTGGTACATATTCTTTGAAAGAAATGTTGTTGAATGTGATAAGTGACAAAGTAGAGCATTGCAGAAAATTTGGAATAGAAATAGCAAGTGATGAGTGGCCATCAGATAAACTACCAGGAAAACTTGTGACAGACAAGGGTTCTGAATACAAGGGGAGTAACCTTGAACAGATAGTAGAGTTGGGAGTGGAACTTGTTAATCTTCCTGCTTTCAGACCAGACTTAAAAGGAAATGTGGAAAAGTTTTTTGATTGTGTACAGGGATACTATAAAAGTCAGTTAAAGGGGAAGGGTGTGGTTGAACCAGACTTTCAGGAAAGAGGTGTGGCAGACTATCGTAAAAGTGCCTGTCTGACGTTAAAGCAGTTTGAAACAATATTGTTGCATTGCATTTTGTTCTACAACAGCAAGAGGATAGTTGATTTTCCCTATACACAGGAAATGCTTGATAAGGGAATAAAGCCTTATGCTAATGAAATTTGGCAGTATGGCTGTCAACAGGATACTTGTAATCTAATAAGGGTGAGCAATGAGCAATTGATAAAGGTTCTGTTACCAAGGACAAGAGGAAAATTCAGCAGATTCGGGTTATTAGTGAATGGACTGCATTATCACAATATTCATTTCAGGGAGCAGTATTTGCAGGGGAAAGAATGTGAAGTTGCTTATAATCCAGATGATGTAACTAAAATTTGGCTGATAGAAAATGGAGCTTATATTGACTTTGAATTAATTGAAAGCAGATTCAAAGATAAGTACTTGTCCGGTGTTGAGGATATGAAACGGAGAAAAAAGGAATTGTTAAAGCAGGAGCAGGGAAAGAAAATGCAGGCAGAGATTGATTTGGTAAATCATATTCAGGTGATTTCTGATAATGCTTTGAGAACAGCAGAGCCTTCTATTAAGAACATCAGAGATAACAGGAAGAAGGAGCAAGGGAAAATACACAGGAATTTTGTAAAGGAGGTTGGACTTAATGTGTAATTGGAACATGGCAGAGGTTCTGCCAATGATGTTAACGGGAAGAGAACTAAAAGAAAGCTTGAAAGTATTGCCAGAGTATGAGAGTAATATCAGAGAACAGAGCCAGGCAGTAAGGCTCATGGCATTGAATGACATTTATAAAGTATATCTGCCTTCTGAAATGTCCTGTGAGATATACAGCAAAATATATTTGGCAATGTTGAGGAGCTTGCAGAAGAAAGGTACTAAACTTGCTACACAGCAGAAATATGCAAATTTTAAGGGAATGAAAAACAATGAGTATACTGGGTTAGTAGCTGGAAGTGATTCATTTACCATCATAGGAAGCAGCGGTATTGGAAAAAGTTCTGCCATTAGCAGGGCAATCAATATTGCTACTGATAACAAAGTGATTGAGCTGCAAAATCCATATTGCAGAATTATTCCATCGGTTGTTGTGCAAACACCGTTTGATTGTAGTGTAAAGTCACTTTTGTTGGAAATTTTGAGACAGGTGGATGAAAGTCTGGATACTCATTATTTTGATATGGCTGTAAGAGCAAAGTCTACAGTAGATATTCTGATAGGTTTAGTGTCACAGGTTGCACTAAACCACATTGGTCTGCTTGTAGTGGATGAAATACAGAATATATTAAATCATAAGCAGGGAAAAAGTCTTGTAGGATGTTTGACACAACTTATTAACAATAGTGGTATTAGCATTTGTATGGTAGGGGTTCCAGAAGTGGAAAATTTCTTTATGGAGGTGGAGTACCTAGCACGTAGAAGTCTTGGGCTTAACTATGGAAGAATGGAGTACAATTCATATTTCCGAGAATTTTGTGAAGTATTATTTTCCTATCAATATGTAAAGAATCAAAGTTCTTTATCAGATGGAATGCTTCAATGGTTGTATGAGCATAGTGGAGGTGTTTTGGCAGTTGTAGTATCACTGATTCATAGTGCACAGGAAATCAGCATTTTAAATGGTAGAGAGGTGTTAGATTTAGTGGCATTGGAGGAAGCATATAGTAAGAGATTAATTATGCTACATAATCATATACAGCCAGCAATTCAAGTGGGAAGTAGTATTGCAAGAAAAAGTGCTTCTAAAAAGGAAAAAAGAAATAAAGTAACAGTGCCGGAAACGAATGATTGTGCGTTGGAAAAAAGACATTCGGAAGCAATAATAAATGTACCTGCAAATAAAGATGCAGATTCCGATTGGAGTTTTGCTGAAATGGCAGCAAGGGCAAAAAAAGAGCAGGTAAATATAATAAATCTGCTTATCGGAAAGGTGTCAATAACGGAAGTGTGTAGGGCTTGAAAGGAGCAGAAGAGATGGCAATAGCATATTTTCCAAACATGTATCCAGATGAGTTGATTTATTCAGTGTTATCCAGATTTTATGTACATTGTGGATATCCAACGTACACTTATGCAGTACAGGATTTGCTTGGCAATGCAAAGTGTAAGGTAGAAAAGGAATTTGTGAAAAATATCAAGCCGGAGATTGTGGATTTGTTGACAAGGAATATGAGTTTTTCTGAACTGCTTGAACAGCATACAATGTTACCAATGTATGGGAGGTTTATTGATAGTGAGAGAAGAGAAAGAGCATATCAGGCACTATTGAATTTGGATGGGGATTTTTCAAAATTATTTGGTATTCCTAATCTGAAAAAGGGAGAGCAGAGATTCTTCAGGTATTGTCCTTTGTGTGTCCAAGAGGATAGGGAAGTTTATGGTGAAACTTACTGGCACAGGCTACATCAGATAAGAGGAATAGAGATTTGTCATTGTCATAAGTGTTATTTAAGGAACAGCACAGTAGTACTTGATTCCAAAGTAAATGTGTGGTTAGTGACGGCAGAAGAAGTGATTGCAGATGATGATGCTTTACAAGGTGAAGTTGTATTTTGTGCTAATTCATCGGAAGTAGAATTGGTAAATTACATTGTGTCAGTGTTTCAGAGTCCGATGGACATGAGAAAGAGTGTACCAATCGGAAAATATCTTCATTACAGGTTAATGGGAACTTCATATCTGGGTGCGAGAGGTGAGCATATTTATTTTAATCGGTTATGGGCAGACTTGAAGGAACATTTTAACGGGATATCAGGTATGGATGATTTTATAGGAAATCATATACACACAATAATTAAAGGTGACAGGTTTGTTTTCTGGGAAATCTGTATGATGGCAATGTTCCTTAAAATAAGTGTTGATGAACTGGTAACAGCAAAGGAAAACATAAAAATGCCACAGCAGATTTTTGATGAAAGAGTGTATCGGTTATGGAAACAGGGGCTTGGGATAAATGAAATTGCCAGAAAATTAGGAGTTGCAAGTTCCATGGTTCGGATGGCAATTGACATTACAGAAAGAAAACCGAAAGCAACGGCACAGAAAATATTCAAAAATCGTAAACAAGACAGGGTAACTCTGGATAAGGAAATATTGCCGTTGGTGAAACAGGCAATAAGCGAATTACATGGCACAGGTGAGCAAAAACCTTGCAGAATATCAATGGGAGCAGTAAGTAAAAAAATAAATGTATCACGCTATCTGTTGCAGGATTTGGAGTTATGCAAACAAGTAATTGAGAAGGCTATAGAATGTGATGACAAATATCATGCTAGAAAAGTAATGTGGGCTGTTAATGTATTGCAGAAGAGTGAAAAGGCTATAAAACTTTGGAGGTTAAGATATCTTTGTAAGTTTGAGAAGGAGGATATGCTCGCCTGCCTCCTCTATCTGGAACAGATGGCAACACCGGATATTGTGGACATCGTAAAAAGCATATTATAAGAAAATGCCACTTTGAAAAAGGAAAAGAAGAAACTTACATAATGATGGAACAGATAGTTATTCTCTAAGAAAGAGTTGATGATTACAAATTTTTCTTAAAATACTAACAAAATGGATTTTGATATTTATTCCTTTTTCTTTTTTAGAAGCGGCATTTGTTTGTATTTTTTATCAAAGTATAATGATACTGTTTATATTAGCATAATCAATGAGGTCTTAAAAATTAAAAAAGTCCTTCAAAACCTTATAAATAAAGGGGTGTAGCATTTTTTGTTACAGGAAATCTATTCCTGTGTTTTGAGAGTTTTTTTATTTTTATAAAAATGAATTGTGTACATTGCTTAAAAAATAGCGAATGCATACAGATAAAACAAGAAAAATGTTCGAAATAATTAAAAAATCACATGAATTGTATTGACAAAAATGAAAAAATATGATACAATAAAGACATAAAGTAATTCATTTGTACTCCAACAGATATAACTAAGGAAAGCCAGAAAATTGGGCAAAAAAGAATCAACGTGATATAAAGGCGGACAAACAGTTCTGCCTTTATATTCGTATGATTTAAAGTGTTCCTTAGTTGTATCTTTTTTTGTTGCATTAAATTAAGAAAGGAGAAGCAGGATGTTAGGTGATATCTCATTTAGAATAACAGAAATTACACTTTGTACTAAAGATGAAAGAATATATAAAGAGTTATTAAACAGATATCAAGATATGTTGTTTTGTTCAGGCTGGCCAAGTGGTTTTTTATATAAGTATGATGGCCAACCGGAAGGATATAGTATTTTTATGAGTGGAATTTGTGGCGAAATCAATATATGGATTGTTTGTGATAAAAATGGTATAGAACTTTCCAAGGTGAAAGAAATTTTGAATAGCATAGAATTTGATACTGTTGAAAAGGATGAGACTTATTTCCAATCATGGAAACAGTATTTTATAAGATATACGTTAACGATTGAATGGAATGATTCTATGAGATTTGACAGAAATCTTATTACAGATTATTACTATGCACATTATTCTCCTAAGATGGAAAATTATCTCAATATATATGCTTGTGAAAATAGCTACAGAAACCAGAGTCCATTTGAACCAGCTTATTCACTAAGTGACAATGTGTATGAGACTTTCTATGAAGCCATCAGAAAGAGCAATAATGAGGAAGTAATGAAAGCATACAAAAGAGCATTTTTAGTAAGAAAAATACAGTAGTGTTCCGGGGGAACACTACTGCCCCATAGGGGAGAAAGGAAAAAATAATGGATAAAGAAAATTTAATTTTACAACCACAGGAAGCCTTGGAGGATTTTCTTTGGAAAAGCAGTAAAGTACCTTATGAAAAAATTAGAAAATTTATTGATGCGGAATGCTACTATCAAAAATATCAGAATTTTGATAGAATGGATGCAGCGTATTTGGGAAAATTAGCAGAGTACATATGCATACCTTTAGAAACAGCAAAACAATTGATAGCGTTAGAAAATCAATTTTGGGGTAATTAGTTTTAGAGTGGGACTGCATTGCAGTCCTACTGTTTGAAAGAAAGGAGAGTGTGATTTATGGGTAGACAGGCAGAACTGGTAATTAAGGAAATGGCAAAGGTAAGGCCACTGGTTCATAATGATGATGTTGTGTGCAAGAGGATTATAGATTGTAAGTATAATCAGTATATCCTTAATAATAGTGATAACATTGCAATAATTGATGAAGCATTACATACAAATGGAATTAAGCTTGTGATTGCTCCCACAGGAAGCGGTAAGAGTTTTTCACTTTTATCAAGGGCAAAGGAGATGGTAAAGCAACAAGATTGTAAAGTGATTCTGGCGTTACCGAGTAGGGCATTAACTGCTCAAGTGGCCAGGCAGAAGGGAATATGTGCAATGATGGCAGGAGATAAGGTTAATCCACAAGCTAAGATTATTTGTACTACTTATGAGAAAATGTTCGAAGTTGAGGATTATATCTTAAAGCAGAGAGCGGCAAATAGTAAGCAGAGAATTGTGGTTTTGTTAGATGAAGCACACCTGATGGTAACACAACACCTGCTAAGAAATAAAAGTATCAGAGGAATGATACGTTGTATTGAACATAAACTTTTTGATAATGTGCTTTTGATTACAGCAACGCCGAAACCATTGAGTTTGTTCCGATGTGATTGCATTATTGACTGCCAGGAAGTAAATAAAATGCCATCCATTGAAAAAATAGAAATATTGGAAGTTGACAGCATAAGTGAATATCTTAAAAATTTGGATTATAGCAAGGAGTTTCCATTTGTCCGCCTTAACAGCAAGAAGAAAATTGAGCAACTGATAAATGAAATGCCACAGAACATTGTGAAAATTACATCAGAAGATAAGAACTCAAAGGCCTTTAGGGATATTATAGATAATTCCAGAATTGATTGTGTCACAGGGGATGGGTTATTTTGTACGAGTGTAATAGAGGCTGGGGTTAATGTAGAAGATTATGATGAAAACAAAATTGTACCAATGGCAGTTTTTGAGGATGGAAACAGCCTGTCCTGTGATGATATAGAGCAGTTTCTAAACAGAATCAGACGAAAAGGCTGCAAATATGTGAAAACTGCAAGGGTAATATTGAAAAAAACCAAGGAGAGAGAAAGTAAGGTATCTCTGATTGATAATGAGGGTAATGTATTTTGTGAATTTCAGGATGCCGTAATGCAGAAAGGTGACTTGATGATTAACGACGTTTCCCTCATGGATGCAGTACCGGATGGCAGATATAAATTAAAATTTGAAATTGGATACAGTGTACAATATCAGAATTTTATTGTCTCTTCCGAAGGTCCAACAGATACCAGTAGATATTCAAAGGTAGATTCTATACCGATACTATTTCAAGAAATAGGGTTTAGGAGTTTTATAAATGTTTTTAAATCTAATCTCGCCAGTGTTGCAAAGATTCAGAATCAGTTGCAGATATTGGTGGATGCAATGCAGGAACAGCGGATAAGAAAGCAGCAGTTGGAACATCTTACAGATGATGAAATGGAAGATATTCAGTTAGATGATGAAAAACTGATAGAGGTAATGACAAAAGGTGCGATTGACAGCATGGGAGTACTGAAGGATTGTTTATCTTATGAAAGCGGACAAGTACAGTTGGACAAGAGAATCCTTCATATGATTTCTTATAACCAATACCAGTCACAGTATTTCAGAAATAGGGACATTTTAAAAGATGAACTTATGGAAAGAATGAATGTTCCAGTAGAGATTATGGAAGAAGATACAGACTGGGAGCAGCCTGCATATAATCAGAATAATATATGGGAGGGTCTGGAACCCTTGAGAAAGGCAATAATCTGTAATGATGATTATTGTGATGATATCTTTGGCAGAGGAAAAGGCATTTATGGCAACAGAGCAGCACATAGAATGGATATAGGTACATTCAGGTGTCAGGAATTGCTGATGGAATTATTGAAAGTGCTTGATAAAGCAGGTATTCCAGGAGGGAAGGCATTACAGATACTGACATCAAGTAAATCAAAGGCTAAAGTTACAAGATATAAGAACCTGTATCATATGATTACGTACAATAAGGTGCTAGACAAGTTCACTGGTAATGATATTAAGGAGATTCCATATTATACAAAAGAAGATAAGCTCCAGGCGGCTGCATATTGCTATCTGAAACAGAACGGCAAGTCAAGTTATGCTGTTAATGATGCTTTGGTCGAAGAGATTATTGCATATTACAAAGAAATGTTTCCACTGGGAGTAAAAATCCCAGCAGAAAGAGCAGTAAAAATGAAGCTTAATCAGATTTTTAAGAAAAAGGATGAAAAAATTATTAAATGTGAAGTAAGACTTAATGAAGATGACATCTTCAAACTGCTGGAAACTGATTACAAATAAATATTGCTTCTAAAAAAGAAGAAAAAGAAAGGTTGGCTACTCCCATCGCAAAAGAATGGCCGGTGGGAGTAATATCAAAATAGTAATATATTTTCGAGGGTTAGAGTCTATTCTGCATTGATGTTTATTTCTTTTTTTCTTTTAAAAGCAAAGTTTTCTTTATGATGGAAATTGAACTTTATAAAAACAAGCAGGAGTATAGATAGTGTCTATTATATCTAATAAGAGGGTACACTTTTATTTGATTTAAAGTGGTGAAAACCTTATAAATAAAGGGGTAAATGGGTTTTTTATAAAAGGAAACAGCTTCCTGTCCATAGATTGCACAAACTGTTATGAGGAGGTATGAAATTTATGATAGATGAAAATACAATTAAAGCTGCAAAGGCAGTAAATATCTACAAAATACTAGATGAGTTTAACTGGCATACAGATACCACAGGCACATTTATTTTGTGTCCGAGTCCAGACCATGATGATAAACATCCTAGCGTAGTGGTAAACAGAGCAGATAACTATTGCAGATGCTTCACTTGCAGGGGGGGAGATGGTTCTGATTTTGATACTATAAATCTGTATCGAAATCTTAGTGAAAAAGTAAATCAACGTGTTATATCTTTCCCGGAAGCGGTAGAAGCAGTACTGGCCCTGGATGGTATGACGCTAAACAATACAGCAAAGGGAACTTGGAACAATTACCAAAGCACACAGAATGTAGGCACAGGTCTATATGAAAAAGTACTCAAGAATTGTAAAGCTATAACTGGCTATGAGCTGAATTATTTGCACCAAAGAGGCATTTTTCTTTATGATTCTTATGTTTATAACAAACAGGTTTATACTGTTATGAATATCGAAAAGGAACTGCAAGCCACTACAGATATGCATAGAATAGCAGAACTTGAAACCATTAAGCAACAGGGCAAACTCTACAAGGGTATTAGTCCAATATTGAGAGCAAATAGAATCAATGTTTTGCACAATTATTTTCAGGGAGTTAATAATATCATCTACCAAATTGATTATTCATATTATGATGATGAAGCACTACAACAGACAGCTCAATTTTTAGTAGATACAGAAAGACAGATGATGATTAAGAAATCTCTGGATAACCAACACAGTAAAATGTCCCTAGGAACTACAGATTTTTGTTGGATTGCCGAAGGTATGGGAACTAAATCTGGTGATGTTTACATATGTGAAGGCCTAGAAGACTCTTTGAGTTACACGATGAATGGTTACAGAACTATTTCATTAAACAGTATTGGCAATGTGAAATCATTGATTGAGTACCTAAATCATGCAGGTTGGTTTATAAGAAAACAGAGATATATTATCTGTTTAGACCATGATGAAGCTGGGGAAAAGGCAACACAAAAACTGGTAAATTTCTTTGAGTCCTATAATCAACAGTGTACAAGATATCCATTCTCTTATGCAATTTGTAATTTTCCACAACAATATCATGATATCAACGATTATTGGGTGGCAAAGGTTTTTCAATAGATAGTGCAGAGGTAGCAAAAATGTTATCTCTGCTTCTTTTTTTGTCTCCTTTTGTTATAAAAAATCAATTTTTGCTTACAATGTAATATCAATGTAAAAGGTGTTAAATCGGCCTTTTTCAACAGGTTGAATGGCGAATATATAGGTTGCCGTTAGCGGGTTGGCATTGATAGGTTGCAGCAGGAGCGGTGGAAGAACCACCAAAAATTTTTATGTGCAGTAGCACAGAAAGGAGATTTTTTATGCAGGGAAAAACAAAAGATGAGGGGTGTTATATGTCCCTAAATGGCTTCAGCGTTTATATGAAGTCAGCAATCAAAGCAAGGCTTGGCAGGGACTACAAGGTGTTGGTGGATGATAATTCATTCGCCAATGGTGTCCAGGTCAAGAAACTGGATATTTTGGAGGGTGACAGTGATATATCTGCTTGTATCGAACTTAATCCATTTTTTCAGAAGTACATAAATGATGAGTTCAGCCTTCCGGAATTGGAACAGCAGATTGTGGACATCTATCATAGGAATAAGCCTCCAAAGTGCTTCGAGTTGGACAGGTCTATTATGTGGAACTGGAACAAAGCAAAGCAGCGCATTATATTTCAGTTGGTAAACAAGGAAAAGAATAAAAATCTTTTGCTTAGTACACCACACTTGGAATGGAATGACCTTGCCATTATTTTTTATTTTCATTTTGGCGAGTTACAAAATGGCAGAGTAAGATTTTTGGTGGAGGATTACCACCTGGAACTGTGGAATAAGACAGTAAGTGACCTTTGGAAAGAAGCGGAGCAGAATACACCACAGCTTTTACCTCATCAGACTTTGTGTGTCAAAGGAATTGATGAAAAAGGAAACTTATCTTTTCCAATGTACATTTTGACAAATCGCATGATGTCAGATGGAGCAGGCTGTATTCTTTACCAGGGTGTCTTAAAAGAAATTTCAGATTTGATGGATGGAGATTTAATCATTATTCCAAACAGCGTGGATGAAACTTTTATTATTAAGGACCCAGGCAATGTGGATATGGAAGAGTTTGCTTTCATTTTGCGTATTGTCACACAGATGGATGGAAAACCAGAAAAATTTCTTTCCAACAAGGCATACAAGTATGTTCGAAGTCTGGATAAGGTAATCTGCTAAGCGTGCAAGGAGGTTATGACTTATGAATAAAGTAATTTTAAAAGGCAGAACAACAAAAAAGCCACAAGTAAGTTATGATGGAACATCCTGTTGTGCAAGATTTACCCTTGCAGTGGAGGACAGGAGTTACAAGCTGGAGGATAATAAATGCCACGCTGATTTCATTTTATGCTTTACTTTTGGCAAACTTGCAGGACTCATTGATGCACATGTGTCTAAAGGAATGGAACTCCTGCTTGTGGGTAAATGGAGAACCAGTTCTTATGAAAAGAATGGCAAAACAAATTATACACAGGCTCTTTTTATTCAGGAACTTTATTTCTGCGGCAAGAGAGCAGATAATCCACAGCAGCAACAAGAGATTTTCATGAATATTCCAGAGGAATTGGATGAAGAGCTTCCGTTTAGATGATGGGAACTTGGTGAAGCAATAGGATGTACCGGAGGTACATGACTATTGCTGTTTTTTTGAAAGGAGTAATAGCTTATGATTAAGACTACTTTAAATTGGACAATAAAGAACTTAAAGGCCATGAATGACGAAAAGGAAACATTAAAGTTTGACCATCCTGTACAAAGGCAGTCAGGACAGTGGGAAGGTGATAAGTTAAAAAAGAGTTTGCTGATACATAGTATACTGGCAGGCTACCCAGTACCACCTATCTATTGCTTGAAAGAGCCTATGAATGACAAGGATTATGCTTATTCAGTGCTAGATGGTAAGCAGCGTTTAACAACTATTTTTGATTTTATTGATGGAATGTATCCATTAGATGAAGAAACACCTGATGTGGTTATTGATGATGTGACATATCAGATTAGGGAGAAATACTTTGTGGATTTGGATATAGATGTTCAGCAAGAGCTGCTGCGTTTTAAGTTTACCATATATGGTTTCGAGGGTGCGGATGATGACCTTATTGAGGAGATATTTTTTAGATTAAATAATAGTACGCCCTTATCCAAAGCCCAGAAATCCATGCCCCTCTGTGGTGTGGCTAATGCAAAGTTTATCAAATCGCTTTTGGAAGATAAGTTCTTTATGGAGATTTGTAAGTTCAGTGCGTTGCAGAGAAGAAAATCTGATGATATGTGTACACTGTTACAGGCAATGATGTTGTTAAGTAACCGATATGAGGATTATGAATATACCTCACTATCTGCTGATGAAGTTATGAGATATGCAGCACATATCAAAAATAATTATTCAGAAAAACAGAAGGAGCACTTGTATGATATTATTGATTATCTCGAAAAGGCTTTTCCGGTTCCGGAAAAGCTGCTAAAGAAAATCAATATTCCAATGGTTATACTGTGTGCTGACATTGCTCTTGGTGAAAATTACAATGGGGTCAAAAATATATACAGAGTAGGCCCGATGTATTTCAGACAGTGGTTCGCTTATTTCTGTGATGAGGAATATAGCGAATACAACCAGTATTGTTCCTCTGGAAGCACGAAGAAAGAAAAGACATTAAAGCGAATTGAACTTATGGAAAAGTCTTTCAAGGAATATTTTGAGTTAGAGGAAGCTTGTATTCCTGATCAGGAAGAGGAAACTGTTTCTCTTGAAGAAACTGTATCTACTGAAATTGTTGAGGATAATACTTTTTCTTCTGATAAGGATATCACTGAACAGAATGTAAGTTTTGTGGAAACTAATAATCCAGTAGCAGAAGTCAGTGACGTAACAACATCTTCCGAAACGGAAGATGTTGCAGGAAATGAGGAACCATTAGAAGAGGAGAATCCTTCTTCTGATAGTGAGCCTCTTGAAGAATAGCCTGCATAAAAAATTAAGATAGATGGATTGCTACAAGCAATCGGACAGGGGTGGGCAGTAATGTCTGCCCCTAAAATCTTTTGAGGAGGTATTTTCTTATGTTGAGAGGAAAAGTAATCATCAAACAACAGGAATGCGAAGGCAAAAGTATTTTTACTGGTGTGGAATCATGTATGACACAAGGTTTCAAGCGTATGTTTGGCAGTGAAGCAGAAGCAATAGCATTCACAGCTTTGGTATTGATACTAGAAACTTATCCAGACAATGCAGATTATATTCAATCCTTTGTATACCAGTTGGAAGATATGGAAATCAGGTTTTGGTGTATCAATGATGAGGACCATATCACATATCTGTTACCCAGTGAATATTAAGGAGGTTGGTAATTTATGAAATGGTTCAGAGATGGTATTGACAACTTAACTGATTTGAGAACCTGTTATAAGAAACTGATTATCAAGTATCATCCTGATAACAACACAGAGGATACAACATCCATCATGCAGGAAATCAATGCAGAATATGATTCCTTGTTTAAGAAGCTCAAGTCTGCATATGAAAAATCTGCTTCGTATGAACAGCAAACAGACAGACAAAAGCAGGCATACGATTGGCAGAAAGACCAGCAGATAAGAGCAATCATTATGGCATTATCCAGGTTTGAAGGTATAGAAATAGAACTTTGTGGAACATGGGTATATGTCAGAGGTAATACATATCCATATAGAAAACAGTTAAAGGAATTAGGGCTTAGATTTAATTCTCATAAAGAGTGTTGGATAGTTCACTATGATGACTATTATAAATATCATAAAACTCCGGTTTCGATGACCTATATTCGAGATAAGTATGGTTCAGTGATTATTAGAACAGAGAGTGAAGATGAAAAGGACAGGAGGTTACAATCGTGTTGAGAGAGGAATTGTATAAAATGTTGGATGAAGCTTTATGCAAAATCTTAGCTGATGTTTTTAAACAGAATGATATTCAGACAGGAGATATTTCTTTGTCGCAGGTTTTTGATTGGGATATCCTTGTAAGCATGGCAACAGATTTATTTATGCGTATTATGGAGCAGAACAGCAAGGTATGGACAGATGTAAAAGAATATTTAGAAGAGCATTTGCCGTTATACAGTGTGGTGGATATTAGAAATAAATCTGCTTATCCAGAAGATAATTACCTGTTTATGGTATCTGCAAAAAAAGAGGATGGCTCTTATGCAGTCTGGACATGCTGGAACCAGCAAACAAAAAGCCTGAATCATGGTCACTATGGATTGAAGAACCATGATGAGTGTGTAAAAATCTTTGAGGAGTATTTTATCGAACAAAACCATTGATAAAATCGTGCGATTTGTGTATAATAGTAGTACGAAGAAAGGAAGTGGTTTTATGTCAATTACAGCAACAGAATTAAAAAATAATTTAGGCAAGTATCTGTTCTTGTCGGCAACCGAAGATATTTACATCACCAAGAATGGAAAAGTAGTGGCAAAGCTGACCAATCCATATCAGGACAGGGTAGATGTTGCTAAGTCTTTATTTGGCATTTTACCT
>JAGALE010000356.1 GCA_017625335.1 Lachnospiraceae bacterium | reverse complement strand
CTACCATCACCATTGTCAGAAATTGTAATGTAGAAATATTTAGTACCAAAACTTGCAATAAAAGCAGCTGTATCCCAAGCTTGGTCTACATAATTTCCAGCATGACATCTTATACTAGCATAACCCATACTATTAGTATCAGACATTTGTTGCATACCACAAGCAGTAAAAGCAGTATTGAACTCTGCAACAATTTGGTCAGCTGTCACTGTTGGTGTAGGTTCAGGTGTAGGTTCAACTACTACTTCTTCTGTGGTTGGTGTAGAAGGTGGAGGAGTGGTTGGTTCCTCTGTTGTAGGTTGAACTGTTTCTGGTTCATTATTACTAGGTTGTTCAGGTTGAACATTAGAAGATGTATTTTCTGTAGTAGTTTCACTATCACTAGTATCATTTTCTGCTACTTCAATATCTTCTTCATAAGAGAATGCAAATTCTTCTACTTCTACATAAGAATTGTTGGTAATGATATCATCATATTTAACTGTACTCTTGCCATGTTCAGTTTGAATGATAACCCAATCCTTATCTTCAGAAATATATTCTATTCTTATATTTGTATCTTTTGGGATATAACCACCTGTGTAAGTGAAATCACCATCAATACTATAATCATAGAAATCAATTTCTACTGTAGTTTTTCCATAGATTTTATCTTGGTTAGAGACAATATCTTTTGGATATGTAGTTGTATCGTACTTATATTCCTCTGGTATTGTAGTGTAATCATTAGCCATTATTGTAGCAAGAAAATAATGAATAGTTCCATTACAACACTCACAAGGAATACTTTCTCTTGAAATTTCAACCTTTGTATCTTCTACTTCTTCAGAAACGACTTCGGTGGTTGTTTCAGTTATTTCAGAAGAAATAGTTTCGTCAATAGTTTCATTAGGAGTATTTTCGGTTGTCTCCTTATTACAACCTACCATAGTAATAACCATTACCATGATAACCATCATACTGATGATGGATTTTCTGATGTTCTTGATGTTTTCTTTCTTCATAAAACATACCTCCTATATTTACAAGTTCTGCGAACTTGCACCCTACGGGGTGGTACATATAATACACTTTCATTACCTTAAGGATTATATCGCATAAGCCAGTATTATTCAAGTCACTTCGGGCAATAATAAGAGTAATATGTTACTAATATTCAATTTATTACCCATATCATAAAATTTGAATATATGGAGGTAATGAATTTGATTGATTATAGTCCTTTATGGAATACTATGGATAAAAAGAAAATAACCAAGTATCAGTTGATATACCATTATAATATATCTTCCAACACACTCAGAAGAATTAGAAACGGTGAAGCAATAACCACAGAAACCATTAATACCCTGTGTCTTATCCTTAATTGCAAGGTTCAGGATATTATATCTTTTAACGCCACCGAAGAAGAAAAATCATTCATCACAAACAAAAGAAACGAAATACAAGACAATAAAAACAAGTCCTAGTTACCAATTATAACTTAGGACTTGTTTGTTTTTTCAACAATCTGTATCGGTTAAGATAACAAAATATGAACCCTATATGAAAATGATGGTTAATGTACCACCACCCCAACTTGTCTTATTTTGACAGATTTATCCAAATGCCCCTCTAGGGGCTTAATATATTATATATTCTTACAAGAAGAATATAACAAAAAAAGTGCTTCGAATAAAAAAATATATTACTGTAACATTATCCATTATCTATTGTAAAAGAAACTAATCTTTTTCAATAGGAATATGTTTGTTTATTTGCTTCTCATTTTCTGTATTATAGATAGTTTTATTTTTTATTAGAAGCATTTTTCTTTAAGGACTTTTTTATACTTTTTTATTAGTCTTTTTTCTCGATAAACCATTATTTACAAGGCTTTCAACAAAAAATACGAGGGGAGTGTATTCTCCCCTCAAAAACTAATACTCTGATGGCAATAAAAAAGTCATGTGACTAACATCATTAATGAGCCAGAACTTCACTTCTTTTCCATCAGGATATGAATACAAGAATACCTGGAAATAATCTGCATCGTTGGGGTACTTCTCTAAAAGTAACATATGTGCTGTAAAAGCAACCGCATTGGTTTCTTCCCCAAAGGTTTCTTGAAATCCCTTTGTCATATACATTGGAATCCCAACAAACTTATAATTTCCACTGACCTCTTGTTCCTGAATAGTAACTTTTCCCTTTAACATATAAATCCTCCTAAAGTAAAATAGGGACAAGCATTTCTGCCTGTCCCTTGCAACCATATGTTGCCTATATTAATTTAATGCAGGCATATTGTTTTCTGCCTCTGTATCTGTATCTGTATTATTTGTTTCTTCCTCCGTAATGATGAGATTGTCATTAAATGTGTCATCTTCCTCATCAGAATCTTCTAATTTAGAATATACTTCTTCAACAATGTTTATCAGATACTCGGGCGCCTCAATTTCCTGAAACTCACAAAATGAGTTTGTAATAACAGCTAACCTACCCTTGATTTTTTCAAGTTTGGTAGAACCACTGGAACAGAATCTCTTGTATAACTCCTGTTCATTATCTTCAACAGTAAAACATTCAAACCACTGTCTAAAATACATAGGCTTGATTTCATGCTCCATACTTACATTTGCCATAACCATCAGCATAGGAATTGTAATCTTCCTAAGCTGCTTATCCTTCTTAGGAAAGGCATCTGTCAGATACTCTATGCATGACACAAGTGTATTCTTCTGTTCTTCAGTATATGTATTCTTTACATGCTCCGAATACTCAAGTAATGTATTCTCCGAAAAATCCTTCATTTCATAAGAGCCAGCCAAATAATCTAATAACATCATACCCAGTAATAAGGTTTTCTGGTCATCAGAGTTCTTAATCTGCCCCTTTGAAAAACTACAGCTTTCTGCATAGAATTTACTTGCCAGTAACTCATTGATAAGAGTTGCCATTTCTGTACCTATCTTTGCTTTTGAGACTTGACTTTTAGTAAGCGGCGTTGCATTGTTCAATCTAAAAAAGATTTCCTCTACTTCATCATTTGTAGTCTGCTCAAAACTGAAAATCTCAAACTTATACCTCTGCAACTCATACCTTACAGCCTCATCCAAATCAGAAAAGTATTTCCCAGAAATCTCATATTCCTCATCTTCTATGGTTACATTAGGGATATTATCAGACAACGGATAATCTCCTTCTAAGTATGAAAGAACATTGGTTAATCTCTGTTTGCCATCTAAGACGCTAAAGTTGTAAATAGGCTTCTTCTTTTCATCCAACAACTCCGAATCTTCTCTTAATACATAAATATTTGGAACAGGATACCCAGAAAGCATACTGTGGATGAGAAGACTCTTCTGTAATACAGACCACGCTTCACTCTTTCTCTGGATAGGATGGTCAAAACTCAAGACCTTTTTATCCTTATACATCTTCATAATATTTGTAACTGTCCAGCTCTGTTTGCCTTTAATCATATAAATCTCTCCTTTCAAACTAAAAGCAACCTGGATTGATTTGAAAAATCAATCCGGTTGCTATCCTAAAAATCCTCACTATTATTTTACTTGAACGGTAAATCATCAAAAAAGTCATCAGGAATATCAAAGAAATCTTTTTCTTTCTTTTTTGTATCTTCCTGTTTCTTTCCACAAAACTCAATCTCCTCCACCTTTAACTGTAAAGAGTAAATTGTCTTACCCTCTTTATTCTTGTAAGAACCAGACTGCATTTTACCAAATACAAGTATCTCCTTTCCCTTCTCTGTATACTTGTCAGCTATCTCTGCCGATTTTCCCACACACAAACAAGGGATATAATCCACATGGAAATTGTTTTCATCAACCTTCCATGCTCTGTCTTCTACCGCAAGTGTAAATCGCGCGTAGCAAGTCAGATTGGAATCATTTCCATATGCTATTTTCGGATCTGAAGTTAATCTTCCTTTCACTACTACCTTATTCATAATATTGCACCTCCACTAATACATCGTGATAGTCTTTGTTTCCATAGAATAGATATATATATTATTTGATAACCTCTCCCTTGGATTCACTACCATTTCGTTAACTTCTGCTACCATCCCTTTTAATGCTTCATAATCGCTATTTTCATTAGGGATAATTATAAGTTCATGAATGCTTGATGGTATAATCACTAAGTCATTCTTTAATGTTCTTGATACTTCTTCCAAAACATCTTCGTATAACATAGTTACTGCTCCAGAAATGTTTCTCTTATTACCAAGTACATACAACTTGGCATCTCTACACACCTTCTCAATATCCTCATCAAACATAACATCATTGGATAATAATATCTCATTCATAGGATGTAACACTGGTGGAAATAAGCGTCTGGTATTCTCTCTTGCTTTTTCCCACAGTTCATCATCTGTTACTCCCCATTTCTCAAGCTGACTTTTGTCGATAAGTGTTGTCATAATCCCATTATTATCTTCATCAATCATACATAAGAAAACGATTGCTAAATCATTCCATAATATATACGGAACATCCTCTAACAAACTCTTATTGTTCTCATAGTTGATTAATCTCATAACAATCTGGTCTTTAGCCAATTTCCAATTTGACAACAAATCAACTTCGAAATTTGTATGAATAGCATTCAGGTAATACGCGGTTATAATACCATCTTCAATTTCATCCAAACTTTTTAAATCCGATGTATAGTCATCATACAATTCATCTAAATAAAAAATAGGTGCAATATTAATACTAGATGCTTTAATCACAAGACCTCTTCTCTTGCAATCATTGTATCCCATTGTTTCCTTATCTGAAACAATATACTCTGACCCCAGATTTTGTCCTATTGCGATTCTTATATAATCGCAAAATCCATCAAAGGACATATGCTCCTCTGATACCATTTTCTTGTTTCTTTCCTGCATAAAAATCTCTCCTTTGTACTTTTTATTTGCCTTTTTCGGCTCTCCTTGTTTCCATCAATAAAAGACATATTTGTTAGTTCATTTTTTGGATAATCTTGTCATTTTTACTGATATTAGATTCTATGTAGAAAAGAATATTTTATAGCTAACTCTGATTAAATTTATCTACCCAGTATTCGTTAATATCCTTAAATTTTTCAGGAATATTTACCTTGGCATATCTGTACTGTTTCTTGTGATTCTTATTATATTCAACAAAAAAGTCGATTAACTTTTGTGTTGCATTTAAACCTGCTGCATCATTATCAAGGGATAGATATATCTTTTGATTATATCTGGGTACATAACATTGTTCGAAGTAATCCATCAAAGAGTTCACATTCCCCACTGAATTCAAACTAATGCTCGCCTTTCCATTCATTGTATAGGTAAGGGCATCTTCCATTCCCTCACAAATATATATTTCATTCATAGGCATCCCATCAGTAATAAAATTAAAATCAATATGCCCATAATTTTTCTTACTTTGCCCATCCAGACTCTTTGCAATAACAAAACTTCTGTCTGTATTTTCAAACATACTATGAGTTCTTTCTTGTAATTCTTCATCTTCATCATAATCATATTTGACTTCATAACAGATATAATTTTTTACTCCATCGAAGGAGTGTTTTACATATACTCTGTTCTTCTTCAAAATATGAGCGATACCTCGATAAAACACACCCTGTTTTCTTATTTCTTCTTGTTCTTCATCAGACATCTTATTAAGTGTAGTTTCTGTATATACCTTTCCATTGTATTTATAGGAATCATACAAGCATATGCCTCTCTGATGTAAATACTCCAATTCATATCCCATACATTTATATAAATGAATACCCTTATAATTAGTACTTTTAATTGCCTTTTTTGAATCAAACAACACATTACTATCTTCATCTATCATATCAAGCAAATCACTTACTGCTTCATTAAATGTTTTTGAATTTCCCTGTATTTCAGAAGCACTTCTATAAAACCCTATGGAATCAAAGCTCTTATTACATCTAAAACATCTGTACTTATTGCTTTGGGGATTAAACACAACTCCAGGTGTATTATCACTATAATAATGGTCTGGGTTAGGACATATTATCTTATTGCCAGTAGTATCTGTCTTCCAATTAAGTCCTGAAACCAGCTCCTTAATTGAAACTGAATTTGCTTTATCAATTATTGCCTGCTCTATCATATAATTCACCTACTATCTGTTAAAGTAAAGTGCCCGGCATATTTGCCGGTGCACTTTACACTCAAATAATCACAAAGATATCATTCGCATTTGTTCTCATATCTGCGTAATATCTTTCAGCTTGTTCATCTTTGACTTTATACATTTTTTTGATGAGTTTTTTTATTTTTTGTTTCGATACTTCGGATGTTTTAAATCTTTTTTGATAGTCTTTTTCAATTTCATCCAACAAGGACTGGTTCATATTAAAACTTTTGACGCCCTTTTTACTGATTACCGAATGAATTGAAACTTGTAACCTATCATCGGGAGACTTATATCCGATAACAATCTCATCACTTTTCTGAAGTGACTGATTATTAATAATTACCTTATAGGCATTTTTAAACTTTGTCAGTTGTGCTTTTTTATCGCTCATTGTCATAACCTTAATAATGATATCCTCGGGCATTCTCAATTTATATAAGTCTTCCATAATTTGCATAAGATGTTCTTTCTGTCTCACACTATAGATTCCATCTTGCCATTTTTTACTTTGTCTTATATAAACAGGCCAGGTTTTCTTGCCCAATATCCACTCGCATATATCATTAACATTATTATTTTTCAAGAAGTCTCTCTCCTCTTCACAATCCTTCCATATATCTTCT
>JAGALE010000355.1 GCA_017625335.1 Lachnospiraceae bacterium | reverse complement strand
TGCTCTCCCAGCTGAGCTACTTCCCCAAATTTGTGTTGTAGGCGTTCCACTTTATCGCTTACAATTCAGCGGGCTATGTCTTTAACTCATTCGCCACTCTGTTGACCTACAACACTTTATGTAAAACAGTGAATGGATTCTTTAATCACATCCACTGTTCTACCCATATTAAGCATGTACTTTAAGCATGTACTTCAGCGTAACGCTCGCTGTTTACTACAGCCATCATCAACTCGTAAGGAGTTGTACCGATGTTCTCCATTACTTGCTTGAATACATTAGGTGAGTAACCACTTACCAGTGATACGCCCCTATTACTCTTAGCTGCATGGAAAGTAGGATTTACAGCATTTACATTCCAGAATACTACCTGAGGCATCTTGTATCCAGCGTCAGTATAACGCTTATTCATAACATCATAGAATGTCATATTGTTATCTTTATTTACACCCTTTACGCAGTTAATCTGCATATCGGATACAATAACAAGTGCATCAGGCATTTCTTCTGCTGTGATATTGCCCTTGATACAAGTCTTAAGTAAGAGGTCAAATGCACTCTCAAGGTTAGTACTACCACCCCAATTAGCATTTTCTACAATTCTGTAGTTGTCCCTAAGTGTGGATGCAGTAAGTTCAATGAACTTAGGTTCACTATTAAATGTCATGAACATATTCTTAAGGTCTCCCTTATTACGCTGAGCAAAGTAAATAGCCAGAGCTTCTGCTACCTCAATAGGATACATACCTCCAAACTGGTGCCAAGTCATGGAACCGGATGTGTCACACATAACAAGAGCATTACCATTACATACGTCAGGAAGCTGATTCCACATGTTCTCAAGGTCACGAGTATAGTTACATCTTACCTGGTGAATAATATCACAAGGTGTAACAGCACCCATATTCATGGTAGCCTCGCCAGTTTCAACCTTCTTATTGAAATCTGCCCAACGTTCTGCATCATTCTTGGCAAATGCCTTACGATTCTTAAGCAGGAACTTAGAAGCACACTTACTGTACTCAATTTCATCCCACTTGCCTGCACACATCTTCGCTTCAGGTAAGTCTAAGTACTTACGAAGAGCACGTAACTTAGTTTTGTACTCTCTCATAGTCTTATGATTGTAGCCAAGAGCCTTAGCTGTCTTCTTACCAAGTTCCTTTGTTGCCTCAACCTTTGAGTCAGGTGTAGCAATCCACTTAGCAAGCAATGATACACTATTACCCTCTGCCATATTTTCAAGGTCAAGTTCAAACTGATTTTTCATGAACGCCCACATGTGCTCCTCTGCAGGAGTACCAATGAGTGCATATAAATCCTTTGCACGACCAAACTCAAGAACTGCCCAAAGATTCTTTGCAACAGACTCTATATTGATGCTTGCAAGGTGTGCAAACATCTGATTAAATGTGTCTCTTTCTCCATATCCGCCACGTACGTCACGAGTATAGAATAATAGCTTAACTGCAATGTCCTTATCCTCAGCAAATGCTTTACTGAATAAGATTTCCTTATCAGCAACAGAAGCTGCACGCATCGCACCTGCACGACCGAACATGTCTAAACATGCTGAATCGGTTGTTGCTAAAGTGTCACAACCATTCCAAGTTTCTGTCCACTTAGCTTCATTATGAATTGCTTCTCTCAATCCCATTGTTATTTCCTCCTATAACATGATACTATATACTGTTTCCTAACAAACTTAAATTGCTGTTAGTATCACAATAGTTGCTTTATAGTTAAATTACTTTCGTAATCAACTTACTTATTTAGTATACCAAAACTTTCCAACTTTGTCAACCCTTATTTTAATTATTTTTTGAAAAATTTTTTAATTTTCCATATCTATTGATATTATCTCTTATGACCCTCTGATGAGCTTCTCTTGCTTTCCTCATATTTAGTACAGTTAATGGCTCTTTAATACGTGCCATTGCTGACATGCCTTCTGTTATTAAAACAGTTCTTCCAATGTTTACATCTTTTGCGTAGTCTACATACTCACCTGTGAGTGCTATCATATATTATTCTCCCTCTGACAAAAATAAACCCTATGTAAATTCTCTTGTTCACATAGGGTTCAACTTCTTTTTAACATGAACATCTCAACAGTATGCTTGTAACTTTCGTTACATTTAGTGTGTTTATTTAACTGATTCATACTGATATTCAGACTACTTATGTAGCTGCATATCATAACTTGATATAATCAGTAATTCTCAAGTTTGTTCATCTTCAATAAATTAATATTTTCTGTTTTTGTAATTTGAATATTAATTTGCTGTGAGCACACCAAAGAACTCATGTTATATTTTAATGTGAACAGGATACCTTTCATTTACACCCATATTGTTCTTGAATTTAATTGCTGTTCGTATCCCAACATTAGTTACACTATTAAATTTTAGCTGATATCTAATATCTCTATCAACAATATCATT
The DNA here is from genome assembly GCA_017625335.1 of Lachnospiraceae bacterium. Taxonomy (GTDB): domain Bacteria; phylum Bacillota; class Clostridia; order Lachnospirales; family Lachnospiraceae; genus Coprococcus_C. Next base: position 430 of record JAGALE010000355.1, on the reverse strand, counting down.
ATATTATATATAACAAATTTTGTCAACTACTTTTTTCAAATATTTTTTAAAATATTTTTTACATAGCTTAACAACCATAAATTTATTTATACCTAATATATACAAATGCTTAATTTATAGGCATATATCTACCAACCCATTTTATGAGCAATGTCCAATTTCTGTTCCCATTGCTCATGCCTTAAACCCTCTAATTCTCCACCTGTTATTATATGTTCTAACTGATTTATTGTAGATGATATTATTGCTCTAGCTAATGGATGATTTTTATATTTAAAGTATATCATATTAGCATCTTGTATACATACATTCCAATTATAATCATTATTCTGCATATCCTTGAATTTCAAGAAAAAATTGTATGCATCTGCAAATATATATCTTTCTATACCATTATACTTTTCTGCCATAGCTTTCAATCCTCTGTGTT
>JAGALE010000354.1 GCA_017625335.1 Lachnospiraceae bacterium | reverse complement strand
CTGTCATATCATTTGTTATATAAGTATCTATAATATTCTGAGCTTCTTTAGCTACTTCAACCTGTCTCATTTCTATTTCTTCAGGTGTAAATCTATATTTCATAAACAGATTCTGATTTTCAGCATCATATCCCATTTGTTCAAATCCCACTATATTAGGATTTTGATATATAACTTTATATATTACATCTACTAAGTATTCTGTATTCTGTAATTTTGGGAATGCACTTATATTAACTACATCAGCTCCAGCTGCCATCATTATTGTTAAGTACTCTTCTTCTGCTGAGTCAGCAAATAATAACACATCTGGCACATCTATTTCAGTATTATTAGCCTCTGTTACTTGTTTTTCTGTTTCTTCTATCTGCTTTTCTACAAAGTTCTCTGCAGTTGTTTCCTCACCACTAGTTTCATTATTTTCTACAGGTTCAGCAGTAGGTTCAGCAGTAGGTTCAGCAGTAGGTTCAGGTATTTCTTCTATTTCTTTGGTATTATCCTCTACTGTTTCAGGTTTTGTATCTACTATCTCACTATTAGAATTCTCTGTTAATCCCCCGTAATTTAACATGTATTCAGGACCTTTACCCTCGGGATAAATACCGTCTTGAATCATACGTGCATTTTCTAAATCTGCTCTAGCTACTAATACATCTTGACTATAAGATACTTTCTTTGTTATATCTCTCTCTACTTTTGCACCCAAGTCTACATTTTCACTGTTTGCAATTGTATTAACTGTATTATCAGGTATTATATTAATGTTATTCTCTATTTTAAATATGTCATATGGAACTTCTGCTATTGATTTTATCTCATCTGGATAATCGTTTACTGCACTGTAGTAATTTATCTGACCTTGTAATTTTGTACCTACAATACTGTATACATATGTTGCTCCATATTCATCTTCACCAATTTTATTGTAGTTAATTGGTAAATAAGCATTAGAACCATCTGCCATCTGTACCTTAACTGTTTCAGGTAAGAATGTTATTCTACCTTGTGAGTCTTTATAAAAAGCACTATATTTATCAAATGTCTCAGGCAATTGTGATTCATATTTCCAACCTTCTATTGCAGTACTGAATAAACTTTCATTTCCAGCTGCATCCACTGCTGTTACATAGTAACTTCCCAATGTATAGAAGTTTTCCATATAGATGTAACCATCATTATCTTTTAATGTATTATCTGTTCCGTCACACTTGAAATCCTTAAATTCCAATGTATTACCATCTACTGATGCTATTTTTGTTAAGTGGTCTCCCACATATCCACATTCTGCTCTGTTTAGTCCAGATGCTTGCGATTCAGTTCTTACTTTGTTTGCCTCATATATATTGTATGATACTGCTCCATCTACAGGTTTCCATGTAATTTTAAATGCACCATCTGTATCTATTTCACACAGTACATTAGGTGTACTTACATCATTTCTAACTGTAAATGGTACTATAATTGGTTCAACCAGCATTGTAGGTACGCTAGCATCCATATCATAATTAATTGATAAATAATATACTGGAGCATTACCCCAATTATAATTATCAATCTTTCCACTTTCTCTGTCAGTAGTATTTAATACAGGTCTACCAGGCTTTACAACAATGTCATATCCACTACCATTATCATATGCATCATTAATTTGATATACGATACTACTAACCTCACATTTAGGGTCTGTGTGCACAGTTACTGCTAAACATGGCTCAACTTTACTCTTAAATGAGAATGTAAATTCTGTTGTTTGTTCCACATTATAGAAGGGTTTGATACTTTTATCATCAAGTGTACCGTACTTTTCTTTAATCTGTGCTATTGTGATTTTACCACTGTTTTGAGATGTTATATCATCAACTTCTACTATTTCTGTCTCTTCAACAACAGTACTATCCTGAGAAGTCTCAGGTACTTCTTCAGCTGGCTGTGTAACTGGCTGCTCAACCAGTTGCTCTGTAGTTTTATTTTTACTACCACAACCACCCATCACTAAAGTTGACACTAGTAATAAAGATAAAAGTTTGAGTGTTTTCTTTTTCATACTTGTCCTCCTTAATGTTCCAAAATGTTAAAAATCAAAGTCCTCAGAGTCTTTACTTAAGAACTCCTCTGTTAACCATCCACCTTTAACGTAGTATAGTCTTTCAATACTTGATTCATCATCTGTTTGACCTGCACCTATACTTTTATTTAACTGCCACTCATCTAATTGCACAAACTCTTTAGTGTGCTTGCCTATCATACTATATTCACTGATTAGCACTAAATTATCCTTTGACATTTCAATTAGCCATTCGTCATAGGCATCAAAGTCAAAGGATTCTACCATTGTGTATTGCTTTGTACCTCTATAAGGTGCATCACAATATATTACTGCATGATGTGGTTTACCTATCTCATTATATTTCCTATGCTGAAAATCAATACCTAAAAGTGAAGGTCGTTCTTTACATAATGAATTATAAACCTGTAACTGTGGGTTAACCATTTTACCACTGATACTATCTGGGTACTCTCCTGCATATCCTTCAAAACATCTGCCTCTGAAACTACAAGCAACACTACACCAACCAGTTAACCATGCTGGATATATTTTATTTTCATATCTATCATCTTTAATTTTATACCATTCTTCTCTGGTAATGTATTTATAATCCCACATACCATCCTGCACTTTTTTCATAAGTGCAACCATATGTTTATTTATGTCACTTAAATGTCTATTAGGTATTCTAACTAATTCCCCTACTGAGCATCCACCCATGAAAGGTTCGTAATATTCTGTTATTCCTTTTATAAATGCTATATCATTTATATATTGTGATATATGAGATGCTATTCTTGCTTTACTTCCCATGTATTTCATTTTGATTCTCCTGTATAGAACTTGTACCACTTATCATAACTTTCTTGATTATATTTCTTTAATATGTCATTAGTTATTCTTATATTAGTTCTTAATGCAAATAATACATCCGATAACTCAATATATCTTTCTTTAGCTTCTTTTAATACAGGTAATAACAACACTTCAGTCTCTGCTATATTTTTACCAATTGCGTCATCTGATAATGCGAAAGGCATATCACTAAGATTATTATATCTATCTACAGCTTTAGCAATAACTGCTTCTTTGCTCTCTAATAAATTATTAAAGTATCTACTTTTTGTTTCAAGTTTATCCCTATCTGTATCAAACTTTACAATTGTCATATACTTTACACCACGCTTAATAACATCATTAAACGGTAATAAATCTACATTGACTCCACAATCTTCTACTATATCATGTAATAATATAGTTGCTATAGTATTATCATCATGTATATTTATTGCTATAGCATAACAAGCCATTGATAGCGGATGCACTATATATGGTACTCCATTTTTTCTAGTCTGTTCTTTATGCATATCCCTAGCATACTGCAATGCCTTTAAGGATTCTGTCATTTTTGCTCCAGTTAAATTACCTCTTAAATATGTATACATTTTATTTACATCAGGAATATAATTAGTAATCATAATGCCACCTCCATTTAATCTTTGTTTATACGTATGCCATTACAATAACCGTCTTCATCAAAATCAAAAGATACTGCTTCTTTGCTTGTGTACCTGCTCACTGAAATAATGTGCTCATTTTTATTACTTGGATTATTTCTCTTAGTAAAAGTATAACCAGAGTCTAATAAAAATTCACCAATAGCTTCTTCAGTTATTTCATACATAGACACTTGCTCTGCATTTTCTTTATATTGCTTTGCACTTAATCCATTAAGTATTGCTACCTTAGTTATTATATCTACCTTAGTAGTGTCTCTCTTACCTTCAAGTAATTTACTAATATGCAATACCAGCTCATCATCTGTTAATGGCTCGTCCGTATCTAAATCCATTTTAGATATATCTTTCTTTAATTCTTTTAATTGAACCATATATGTATCTATCATTTTTAAAAGTGTATTTTTATTCATCCTTAACCCTCATGTAATTCACTATCCCACTACTTTTCGTATTGCATCAACAACTCTATCAGGTTGAAAGGGTTTTACAATAAAGTCTTTTGCACCGTTTTGCACTGCTTCAATAACCATTGCCTGCTGACCCATTGCAGAACACATAATGACATTAGCTGCACTATCAAATTCTCTGATTAACTTTAAACCTTGTAATCCATCTACATCTGGCATTGTTATATCTAGTGTAACTAGGTCTGGTTGAAGTTCCTTATATTT
>JAGALE010000353.1 GCA_017625335.1 Lachnospiraceae bacterium | reverse complement strand
ATGAAAAGACCAGCTTACAGCCCATTAATAAAATGTCATTTAGGGAAAGTCTCATGACATATAGGAAGCACCCTGTAGCAGGTGTGATTTTAGCTTTGGTTATAATGGCAACTGTTGTTACGGTAGGCTTACTTTGTGCCATAATAATATATATATTGGTTAAAGGAATCCCTAATTTTTCTCTTGAACTATTTGCTTGGGAATATACCTCAGAGAATGTATCCATGATGCCTGCCATAATTAACACTCTTCTTATGACAGGTCTGTCCCTTATGATGGCAGTGCCTGTGGGTGTTTGTTCGGCTATATACATGGTGGAATATGCAAAAAAAGGAAGCAGGCTTGTGAATCTGGTAAGTCTGACTACAGAGACCTTATCCGGAATTCCATCAATTATCTATGGCTTGTTTGGATATCTGTTTTTTGTAATAGCATTGGGATGGAGACTTTCATTTATAGGGGGTGCCATAACCCTTGCCATAATGGTTTTGCCAACCATAATGAGGACCACTGAGGAAGCACTAAAATCCGTACCGGATTCCTTTAGAGAGGGTAGCTTTGGTCTTGGGGCAGGAAAGCTTAGAACTATATTTAAGATAGTACTTCCCTCTGCGGTACCGGGTATACTTTCAGGTATAATTCTAGCCATAGGAAGAATAGCAGGAGAGACAGCTGCGCTTTTATATACTGCAGGTACTCAGGCTAAGGTTCCGGAAAGTATATTTGATTCAGGAAGCACTCTTTCTGTTCATATGTATAAGCTGATGTCAGAGGGCCTTTATACTGATCAGGCATATGCCACTGCGGTGGTTCTGCTACTAATGGTGGTGCTTATTAATGCACTATCAGGCTATGTGGCAAAGAAGCTTAAGAAGGAATATTAAAGGAGATAAAAATGGGTAATTTTAATATAAAAAATATGGATTTATATTATGGCGATTTTCATGCACTTAAGAATATAAATTTAGATATACCATCAGGGGAGATTACTGCTTTTATCGGTCCCTCCGGCTGTGGTAAGTCAACACTTTTGAAGAGCTTAAACAGAATGAATGACCTGGTGGAGGGTTGCAGGATTACAGGAGAGATTACCCTGGATGGGGAAAATGTATATAGAGGTATGGATGTAAATCTTTTAAGAAAAAGAGTTGGTATGGTTTTTCAAAAGCCAAATCCATTTCCTATGAGCATTTATGATAATATCGCCTATGGTCCTAGAACTCACGGAATTAAGAGTAAGATAAAATTGGATGATATAGTAGAGAAATCTCTAAGAGATGCTGCAATATGGGATGAGGTTAAGGATAGGCTGAAAAAGAGCGCTTTGGGCTTATCCGGTGGCCAGCAGCAGAGACTTTGCATAGCAAGGGCATTAGCTGTTGAGCCGGAGGTGCTTCTTATGGATGAGCCTACCAGCGCATTAGACCCTATATCCACATCAAAGATAGAAGATTTGGCTATGGAGCTAAAGGATAAGTATACCATTATAATGGTTACTCACAACATGCAACAGGCAGCCAGAATATCCGATAAAACTGCATTTTTCCTCCTTGGTGAGGTAGTGGAATTTGATGAAACAGATGGGCTTTTTTCTAAGCCGAAGGACAAAAGAACAGAGGATTATATAACAGGAAGATTTGGTTAGGAAGTGATGATATGAGAAAGGGTTTTGAAAAGCAGCTTGATGAGCTGAATGTGAATTTGATAAAAATGGGAGCTATGTGCGAGCAGCATATAACAGAGACTACAGATGCTTTGTTTCAGGGAGATAAATCTTATGTGGATCGTAGCCATGATTTAGAGGAAGCCATTGACAAATGTGAGCGAGAGATAGAAAATATATGCATGGGAATTTTCCTTAAGCAGCAGCCTGTGGCGTCTGATTTGCGACTGGTTTCAGCGGCGCTTAGAATGATTTCGGATATGGAAAGAATCGGAGATCAGTGCGCAGACATTTCTGATATGATAAAATACACTAGTAGGCATAATATGAATGAATATGAAAGTCTTAGAGAGATGTCTACTAATGCCAAGGAGATGGTTACTGATGCGGTTGAATCCTATGTGAGAAAGGATTTGGAGTTAGCTCACAGGGTGCTTAAGCAGGATGATGTGGTAGATCAGCTTTTTGTGGATATTAAGAATAAGCTTATCAACTACATAGGAGATAATCCTGATCAGGGAGAATTTTGGATAGATGTAATTATGATAGCGAAGTATTTTGAGAGGATTGCAGACCACGCTACTAATATAGCTGAGTGGGTTGAATATTCTGTAGTAGGAGAAAGAGTAAAATGATTTATGTCTTAGAGGATGACAGTAGTATAAGAGAATTTGTAGTATATTCACTATGTCATATGGAGCTAAATGCTAAGGGATTTGAGAAACCATCCTTGTTTTGGGAAAGTGTAAGAAAGGAGCTTCCTGACCTTATACTTCTTGATATAATGCTTCCGGAGGAGGATGGACTTAGTGTGCTTAGTAAGCTTAGAAAACATCCGGAGCTAAAGGATGTTCCTGTTATTATGCTTACAGCTAAGAACAGTGAATATGATAAGGTTATGGGACTTGATGCAGGGGCAGATGACTATGTTGCCAAGCCCTTTGGCATAATGGAGCTTGTGGCTAGAATTAAGGCACTGCTTAGAAGAACCCAAAAATATGTACAAAGTAATCAGTCGGATACCAAGCTTGAGGTGGGTAATTTGAAGGTGTATCTGGATAAGCATGTTGTAAAGGTTGATGGTGAGCAAATCAGTCTTACCTTAAAGGAATATGAGCTTCTTACTATGCTTATGGAGAATAAGGGTGTGGTGTTAAATAGAGACCAGCTGCTTAATAAAATATGGGGCTATGAATTTGACGGAGAAAGTCGAACCGTGGATGTACATATCAGGACCCTTAGAGCCAAGCTTAAAAGTGCAGGTAACCTTATAGAGACCATAAGAGGAGTTGGCTACAAAATAGGTGAGGAATAATGACCAAAAGAATTTTTAAGAATACAATGCTTATTATTTTATTGGTTTTGGTGCTGTGTGGAGTATTTATAATAGGAGTACTATATAAGTATTATAACAGTGAAATTACTGATGAAATGTATAATGAGATAAGCTTTATATCAGCCGGTGTGGAAACCGAAGGAATGGATTATCTAAATAACTTAGATGATGTAAAGATTAGAATTACCTGGGTGGATAAAGACGGAACAGTACTTTTTGATAACCAGGCGGATGTAAGTACTATGGATAATCATAGGGACAGGGAGGAGATAAAAGCAGCACTTGCTTCCTCCACAGGGAAAAGTGTCAGGTACTCTTATACCTTGTCGGAAAAGCAGGTTTACCATGCAAAGAGGTTATCGGACGGAACAATAATAAGAATTTCCTTTGTTCAAAACTCTATATGGAAGATAATGTTTGGTATGATACAGCCTCTTCTTATTATAGTCATTCTTGCAATCGCCGTAGGAGGAGCATTAGCCTACAGACTTTCCAGGCAGATAATAGAGCCTCTGGATAATATAAATCTTGATAATCCGGCGGACACAGAGGTGTACGAGGAAATGGCTCCTTTTGTAAGAAAGATAGTACATCAAAATCAACAGATTAAGGATACAGTGGCAGCCCTTAAGGCTCAGAAGGAGGAATTTACTCTCATCACTGAGAATATGCAGGAGGGTTTTATAGTAATTGATAAAAGTGCTGTTGTACTATCCCATAATACAAGTGCGCTAAAGCTATTTGGTGTGTCCCACAGAGCAGAGCAAAAAAGTGTTTTGGTGCTTAACAGAACCAAGGAGTTTGAGACAGGTGTAAAATTAGCCTTAGAAGGAAGACATAACGAGAGGGCCATTACCATAGGTGAGAAAGTATGTAATATCTATCTAAATCCTGTTTTTGATAAGGAAAAGGTGGCGGGTGCCATAATAGTTGTAACTGATGTTACTGAGAAGGAGAAAAGGGAGCATTTGAGAAGAGAATTTTCTGCAAATGTATCTCATGAGCTTAAGACTCCACTTACCTCAATATCGGGTATAGCAGAAATAATAAAAACCGGAATAGTAGAGTCCAAGGATGTGCCTGAATTTGCAGGAAAGATCCATAAAGAAGCAAGCAGATTAATAACCTTGGTGGAGGATATTATAAAGGTTTCTCAGCTAGATGAGGCAGATTCGGCAGTTGAGAAGGAAAAGGTTAACCTCTATGAGCTTTGTAGAGAGGTTGTAGAACAGTTAGAGCCTGTGGCAAAGCTTAAAGATGTAAGCTTATCTGTTATGGGAAATGATATGGTTATAATGGGAGTTAAGCCGATTATAAGGGAAATGATATTTAACCTATGTGACAATGCGATTAAGTATAATAAGCCTCAGGGTCAGGTTAACATCAAGGTGGATTTAGATAATAACAGAAGAAGCTTTGTGGAGGTAAAGGACACCGGAATCGGTATAGCTCTAGATCAACAGGACAGAATATTCGAAAGATTTTACAGAGTTGATAAAAGCCATTCTAAGGAGATAGGTGGAACCGGACTTGGATTATCCATAGTTAAGCATGGTGCCATACTTCACAGCGCTGATATAGCAGTAGAAAGTGAGCTTGACCATGGAACAAACATAAGAGTAACTTTCTAGTTTGACTTTTATATGCATAGTGATTTATAATCAAACTCAGTGGGAAATCACTGAGTTGTTTTTTGACGGAAATATTTGGGCAGAATATATTTTAAGCACTATTAATGATGCAATTATTATATACGACGAGGAAGATATGAAGGTTTTAGTAATTATTCCAGCCTACAATGAGGCGCTTAATATTGTTAATACAGTAAATACCTTAACCAGTACCTGTCCGGAGGTTGATTATGTGGTTGTCAATGACTGCTCTCAGGACGATACTGCAGCTATATGTAAGAAAAATGGCTTTAATTATCTGTCCCTACCTATTAATCTTGGTATAGGTGGAGGCATGCAGTGTGGATACAAGTATGCATTTGACAAGGGCTACGACATCGCAATCCAGTTCGATGGAGACGGACAGCACAACGCTGATTATATCAAGGACTTGATTGCCCCTATTGAGGCAGGAGAGGCGGAACTGGTAATTGGCTCAAGATTTATTAATAAAGAGGGATTTCAGACCTCAGCCATGAGAAGGCTGGGAATAAATCTTTTAGGCTTTACATTAAAGGTTTGCGGAAAGGTGAAAATAACCGACGCCACTAGTGGTTTTAGAGCAGCATCTAGAGATGTAATAGAATTTTTCTCACACCACTATGCTCAGGATTATCCTGAGCCTGAATCCATAATTGCTGCAAGAGTAAGTGGATTTAGAGTAAAAGAGGTTCCTGTTGTAATGAATGAGAGAACTGCCGGAGTATCATCTATAAGCTCCTTTAAGTCGGTGTATTATATGATTAAGGTTACATTAGCAATAGTAATATACCGCTTAGTTGGTAAAAAGTGGAGGTAGCCCCTTATGATGACGAATTTGTTCAAAGGAATACTTCTTGTAGGAGTATTGATATATTTATTGATAATCATATATCTTATGAAAAAAGGACGTATGAGCTTAAAATACTCACTTATGTGGTTTTTTTCAGGGCTTATGCTGCTAATATGCGCATTGTTCCCTAGGATAATAGGCTTCTTCACTGATTTGCTTGGAATATATTCAGAGACCAATGGTATATTCTTTGTTGGTGTATGCTTTATATTGCTTATTATACTGTCTCTTACATCCATCGCATCAGGCTTAAGTGAGAGAATCAGAACCTTGGTTCAGACTCAGGCCATGCTTGAAAAAAGAGTAAGAGAGCTGGAAGAAAAATTGGAGAACAAAAACGATGAGATATAGTGCTAAGGATCATACCTTCGTAATATGTGCATATAAGGAAAGTGAATATTTGGAGCAATGTATCCGTTCTCTTCTTAAGCAAAATGAGAAGGGGCAGATAATAATGGCCACATCAACACCAAACTCTCACATAGAAGCTTTGGCGAGAAAATATAAGCTGGAATTGTACATTAACCATGAAGCACCGGGTATTGCCAGCGATTGGAATTTTGCTCTAAAGCAGGTTAAAACTCCCATCGCAACCATTGCCCATCAGGATGACATATATGACAAGGATTATGTAGAACAGGTTTTAATGGCTTTAAATAAGACAAAGAATCCTATATTGACTCACAGTGCTTATTATGAGATAAGAGACGGAAAAAAAGTATATAGCAACAAGCTACTTAGAATCAAAAAGCTTATGCTTATGCCACTTATACCATCATTTACCTGGAATAGTAAATTCCTTAGAAGACGTTCTTTGTCTCTTGGATGTGCAATATGCTGTCCATCAGTAACCTATGTGCTTGACAGATTCCCTGAGGATCCATTTGAGGTGGGCTGTAAGGCTGACCTGGATTGGCAGGCTTGGGAGAGATATTCTAGGGAAAAGGGAGCATTTTGTTATATTAAAAAACCTATTATGGGACACCGTGTTCATCAGGAGTCGGAGACCTCTAATGTTATAGGTGATGGTGGTGGAAGAACAGGTGAGGACTATGAAATGTATAGAAAATTCTGGCCTAAATTTATAGCGGATATACTGATTAAATTCTATGCTAAGGGTCAGGACAGTAACTCCCTATAGATTATTATTGGATAAATTTTTCAGGTATTAATTTTATAAAATAACTTGATATATGAATCTAAATGATATAAAATACATTTAATTGATAAAAATTATCAAATAGACTTTAAGGAGGACATTATTATGGCATTCGTTATTGGAGATAGCTGTGTAAGCTGTGGAGCATGCGCAGGCGCTTGTCCTGTAGGCGCTATTTCAGAGGGCGCTGGTAAGTTCGAGATTGATGCAGATACTTGTATCTCATGTGGAGCATGTGCAGGAACTTGCCCAACAGGAGCAATCGAGGAGGAGTAATTCTTCGTGTATTGAAGACCGCACCTTATGGTGCGGTTTTTCTTTTGTGGTTTATTTATCGTAGTTTTTTGTGGTTTTTGTTGTTGATGAGACAAAAGACTATGCGTGCATGATAATCTATTCAATAAAACAGGACAGGCCACAAGGACCTGTCCTTTGAATGTGTGATCTAGCATCGTGATTTAATAATTATTAGTTTTTGTTCGCAATCACGTAACGAAAAATCTATCACCTGCCCTTTTTACCTGCATATCATAAAGCATAAGGATTGAGCTGTGATATATTATATATTCCCATGTACGATACGCCGGTTGCTATAACTGACAACAAGATAGATTAAATCAAAGCTTATTCTAAATCTGTTTTAATAAATAAAATGGGGTCTTTGGGGAAGTCCCGAATAAAAAAGATTCTCTGTGAATAATATGAAAAAAATGGGATGAAACCTTGTTATCATATATGCAATAATAATTCTACAACAAAAAAATGAATAATACAACAGTATTTAATAATATTATATAAATTTATTATTGCTGCAGATTGGTAGCATTTCCAATAATTTATAGCAAAAAAATAGTGAAAAAAATAAGAATTATCTTTACTTGTGATGATTTTGTGATACACTATATTAATAACTTTCGCGAAAAAGGGAGTGACTAGAATGAAGATAGAAAGATTGAGCGAAAATCAAATAAGGTGTACTCTTAATAAGGCGGATTTGGCAGAGAAGGAAATTATGCTTACAGAGCTTGCTTATGGAACTGATAAGGCTAAGGAGCTTTTCAGAGAGCTTATGGAGCAGGCTTCTATAGAATTAGGCTTTGAGGTGGATAATATTCCACTTATGATAGAGGCTATTCCGGTTAATCCGGATTGTCTGATTTTAATTATTACCAAGGTTGAAGATCCGGATGAGTTAGACACTCGTTTCTCGAGATTTACGAAGCATCTTGAGGCAGCACGTGCCTATACAGAGGATCAGGAGGATGATGAGGATCAGGAAGATGAGGATGAGGACGAACAGGAGCTACCATTTAGTGGCAAGGCGCCTGCCGGTGCAGAGGGCTTGTTCGAAGCATTGAATAATCTTACTGAGGGACTTAGTGCATTATCAGCTAAGAGAACCGGAAAGGTAATAGGCAAGCCGGTAGAGGCAAGTGGGGATGAAACAAAGAAATCCTTTAGACTCTACGGTTTTAAGAATTTGGATACTGTAATTCTTTCTGCTAATTCTGTAAAGGGAATATACGACAGTACAAATACCTTGTATAAAAACCCTAAGGATAATAGATTTTATCTATATCTGACAAAAGATAACAACACAGATACAGAGTTTATCCGCACCTGTAATATATTAGGAGAATATGGTAATAAGCTTAGTATGAACTATGCAGGACCAAGTTATCTTAATGAGCATTATAAGGTGATAATCAAGGCTAATGCTCTTCAGACTCTTTCAGAGCTGTAGTTTGTTTCTAAGAAACCATATTAAAGTGAAAAACAGGCTGTAGGAAAAATCCTACAGCCTGTTTTAATTAGTTACATATTATTTTAATCATATTCTGATAAATATATGCTTTAATTATACAGTACTAAATATTAGTCGTTTGCTCTTGAAAGAATGCTTAAGATTCTTATGAAGAGGTTAACGATATCAATGTATAACTCACAAGCTGAATCAATTGCATTATCAACTGTCTTAACCTGTGTATTGGCCTTAGCCCAATCATATCCCACATAACCACAGAAGATTAATACTACAATGTAATCGATGATACCAAGCTCAATTCCGATGAAGAAAAGTATAAGCTCAGCAACTATTGTAATAAGACATGAGATTGCAAGTGTTCTACCTATGCTTAAGAAGAAGGTAGGGAACATAGCTCCAAGTGCCATCATAACAAGTGTTACAACTGTTGTAATAAGAAATGCAGTAAGTATAATTGACTCATAGCCTGCTGAAAGGTATGCATTAATAATAATTGTAAGGCAAAGACCTAAAGGAACAACGATAAGGTTGTAACCGATAAAGCTTACAACAGGATTGTCTGACTTACGAACCATAAGTCCACCTGAGATTGCCATAACAAAATATGCAATTAAGAATGCTATAGGATTCATACTCATAGCAAAATCGCCGCAAGCTGAAATCATTATAAGGTTAATAATGAAACCATATAACAGTGTTGCACCGATTATAAGGTTATAGGTCTGTGGAGAAATCTCATCTCTCTTCACATAAGTGTTCTGATAATAAGCAGCGGTGTTGCCGTTATTATACTGGTTGTACTGACCATTGTATGGGCCGTTGTACTGGTTGTTAAAGTCGTTGCTATAATCATTATAGCCATTGTTGTCGTATCCGTTGTTGTACATTACAAATCCCCCTTTTTGAATTTTTTGTTATTAAGTTAAAAATTTTATTAAATTGCTTCTAAAGGTTAACGTTTTGTTCTTACTAGTTAGCCTCTTTCTTAGCAAGATAATCATT
>JAGALE010000352.1 GCA_017625335.1 Lachnospiraceae bacterium | reverse complement strand
TTGTACAGCCTATGACTTTCAGATCATAGTCTCTCAGATCAGCGATATCTTTCGGACTGGCTGAGTCAGCTATGATCAGAGCCTTCTTTTCATATACATCCCCATACCCATAAAAAGGATTTGTTGATACTCTTGCTCCCAGACTGTCCCAGCCTTTTTCTTTGATATTCTCAGCCAGCTGCCTGTTGCTCAGGTGAGTCTGATAGATCTCATCCATGATCCAGATCGTGTCTGTCTTTGGCTCATAGCTCACCCGTAAGAAGCAAGCCGGATCTGTACTGAAGCCCCAGTCCAGACCTGAGTAGATCTTGACCAGCTGGCTGTATTCCTGATCAGTGATCTCCCTGACTTCCAGAGTCTCAAAGACCTCAGCTCCCTGACCCACAGCCAGTCCCATATATTCATGGTCATAGGCTCTGGGATTGATCTCTCTGAGCTTCTCAGCTTCATCTATGAATGTCTGACCCAGCCACTCCTGAGGGATCTGAGTATAGTTAGTGAGAAGATTGAGAGATCTGTCATCCGGTCTGTCACAATACTCATTAGCCCAGTTGACTCTTGATATCGGTGGATTGAAGGATCTCAGAACAGTAAATCTGTCCCCACCTCTGAGGACTGACTGCTGAAGATTTCTCAGCTCCAGCTCACCATTGATCTCATTGAACTCTTCACACCACAAGAACCTGAAGTATCCTCTGGCTGGCTTGATGGACTTCAGCTTCTGGGGATCATCCAGCCCCGTCAGCCTGATCACCTGACCTGTGGGGAGATAGACAAACTGAAGCGGATTGAGAGTGGATCTCCAGTAGGCACTCACTCCCAGCATATTGATAGCCCACTGGATCTGAGCATATACAGAGCCCCTGAGCGTGACAGCCCACTTCCTGACCACCAGAGCATTACTGAGCCCGGTGGGATCTCTCATGATCTGAAGAGGGATCTCCAGAGCACAGAAGGAAGACTTCCCTGATCCTCTCCCACCTCTCAGATTGTAGAACTCATGACCCTGATCACAGATATCCTCATGTATAGCCCAGTAAGGCTCAGCTGTGAGCGTCCTGATATCTATGTTGTCCAGCTCTTCCTGAAGTCTCTGAGAGTGTCTCTGTGAGCTCTCCAGAGCCTTCAGACGCTTATCTAGTGCATAGTTGGATACTTTCATCCTTCACCCCTCAGACTTGCTCAGATTTAGTCTGAGCGTCCTCCAGAGCCTGAAGTCTATCCAGTATCTCACTGGTAGTCTTCCACTGGTTAAGCTGGCTCATGAGAAGGTTGATCCCATTGATCTTGACCTGATCAGACGTATCAGGCTTCCTGATAATGGACTGGAGTATCTCCACATCTTCAGTAAGATAAGACTCCATCTTCAGGACAGCTTCCTTCACGATTTCAGACCTTCTCTGAGTCAGTATCCTCTGGAAGTCAGGATCTCTCTTCAGTCTGTAGTATTTTGATTTGCTGATCCCGGTCAGCTTCATGATCTCAGCCGGTTTATAGCTGGTCAGGAAGGCTGTGATCAGGCTCTCTGGATATTCCTTCATCCTCTCACTCCCTTCCTGACTTCATTGAGGATCTTTGACGCTTCCAGTCTCTGATCCACACTGGAGCTATCATCATCCAGAACTAACAGACAGCCCTTGATAATAGCTTCAGAGATCCTCTTCTCATCCAGAGCCTTCTGAGCTCTCTTCTCTTTGTTACTCTGTCTTGTCTCTACTGCTTTTTGTGTTGGAGTCATTTCTTCCCACCTCTTTCCTTTAACAATCTAATAAAGCCCTTGATCAGTAGTCCTGATCTTGTCAGATGACCTGTCGCTTCATAAAAAGTCCCCTCTGTGTCCATCTCCATCATTCTCCTGAGATCTTTGATCAGCTTCACCTTCTCTTTATTGCTCATCTCACCACAGAAGCTCAGGAAGTTACTCTCTTGAGT
>JAGALE010000351.1 GCA_017625335.1 Lachnospiraceae bacterium | reverse complement strand
CTTAAGGTCTCTGGCATCAATATTTCCACCTCGACTATTTGGGTCAATATTTGTTGCACCTGTTATAAAATATAGTATCTGTTTTAAATACATTCTTTTTATAACAACATTTCTTTCATTAGAAAAAGCTAGACATAATTCCTCTAATTTCCCTGTTGCATCATTTTCTATTGCATACATAATATCAGGAACATTACCCATTGTCATCTCACCACCTTGTGTCGTGTCTGATGAATTAACTTTAAACCAAAATTCTCCCATTTTCCTTATAGTTCCATCATCACATACAACTGTAGAATATTCTGCCTGCATTGTACCTGTAGCTGTATCAACATTATTTTCCAAAACATAATCCAAGTTTATTTCGTTAATACCATATTCAGTAATTGGTTTTAATTCTCCCGAATCAGTATTACCATTATGATTTGCATCAACCCATATTAACAACTCATTATACTTGATATCATCTTTATTAATTATGTTATCATCGTTACTATTCAGACTTATTAATGCCTCAAAGCCAGTTGATGATATTTTACCATTATCCATAACAAACTCATCACCAAACAGCTCTCCACCATTATCTATCACCCCATTATTATTTTTATCTAATGCTAAAAAACCATCTTCTGTACCAATCCATGCCGTTTTCTCTGCAAAAGTATTATTGTCCAAATCAAAATTCACTCCATCTTCCAAGGATGTAAGAGTTATTCCAGCTTGACCAAAATCAATTATAAGTGGATCTCGTGGCGGTGCAATTGTACTTGCATAAGTATATTCGTCATCTAATATTTGGATTATACGCTTAACATCTTCTATTTTATCTGTACCACCTTCAAACACGATTTTATATATACTTTCTTCTAACTCTTTACCATATAGCACATATGCCCAATCCAATATATCATATATTGTTTGGTATAATTCATCATAATCTTCCTCAGTAATAAAGAATGGGAAATAAAACAAACAAAAATCTCCACCAACCTCATAATATTTATTCAAAAAATTGTTTGCTACCTCAACCTTTGTATAACCTGTAGATAATCCATACTCGTCAATTTCACAGCACCAGTACATTGCTATATACCACAACAAACACACTCCCTCATATGAAAGAGGTAATCTTTTATTCTCCACAGCGTCAGATGGTGTTTCTCCTGTCGTTGCTCCTCCCATAATATCTTCATCTGATATCCCGTAATCCAACAACAATTCATAAATATAATTATCTATCTGCTCTTTCCTTTGTTGTTCTACTTTGTTAAGTTCCTCTTCATCAACATCTTCTTCACAAAGCGTTGCTGATTCCCTATCAAAAGAATATACAATTAATCCTCCACCTATATTTTCATAAAATATTTTATATTTAACTTTTTCTGTACCATTTGTTCTAGGTATGTCTAATTCTACATAAAAGGTAGCATTTGGAATCGAATCGTCGCCATGCACGTAGTTCATATCTGAGTCAACATAACCTTTAAGTTGTTCTTCTGCATTAGTCTTTTTTTCTGTATCATTTTTATATGATATAGGTTTTATCTCCCAAATGTATGTCTTCCCGTCTTCTTTTAACCAAGATAAATCCGCACGCCCTTTTTTTCCATTAGGTTCTCCTGTTTCTTCATTTTTATAAATTATTTCAAGTTCTTTTTCATCCATCCCTTCATTATTTTTTCTAATATGTATTTGTACTGCTACATGAAAGAAATTCCAAGGAAGAAAATCGATTTTGGTAGGTTGCCACCACTTATTGTCACTATGTTTCGAAACACTATCCTCTTTTCCTTCTGCGACTTCCTCATCCATATACCTTAGTTTATCTAAGGCCTCTTTAACATATTCCCTACCATTTTCACTTGCTCTTACATTAACTGGAGCAATCAACGAAAGCATTAATGACAATACTACCAATAACGCTACTCCTCTAACACATTTTATTTTAAATTTCATACTTATCCTCCTTTTACAATTCAAGTCCATACGAACGTAATACTTCTACATTTCCTATTTTACGCCTTTCTAGTTCATTCATAGCATTCAGATATATTTCTGGTGTATTTAAGATTCTATCCCTTATTCTTATTTTTTCTAAACGATTCTCCTCTACACTAACACAATATCTATCATACTCTTCTTTATTAAATCCTGCCTTACGATTAACTCTACGTTCATATTCTGCTTTACACGCATACTCACATTGTTTGAAAAAATCATCATTATTTCTTGTTTTTATATACAACAATCCTTCGTTATATTCATCTCCTCCAAATCTGTCGTCAGTCCAGCCATACTTCTTTTCATCACATAAATATATACACGATGCTTTACACTTCTCTAAATATTTAACACATTCTGGCAAATCAGTTACCTTATCAAACACAGGTATCATCACATTAAGTGTTGCTTCCAATGAACGCTTTGCGGCTTCCTGCATAGATTCCTCGTCATTCTTAATATAACTAAAACAATTCAGACTATTTTTGTATTCCTTATCATAACCTTCTATAGTTGTCCTATAATATATCTCCGAATTATTCGATAACCAATTAATATTATGACTTGGACTTATTGACAAATCAATTTTATTTCTATAGACAGTTGCTATACCACCCAGAATATCAAATTGTTCCAAATCAGGTCTATATTGACCATTGTTACCCGAAAATAATATTGTTGGTCCCGATTCTTTTCTAAAGGTTATAACCTGAACTATCTCCCCTCCTATTACTCGTACAAAATATGGATGTCGCCCCTTTAGCTGTACAAACCCCTTAGGCTCTAAGCCTTCTTTGTACACTTTTTTCAATACTGTAATTATTGAACTCATACACTTTCCTCCTTGTAAAAAATTTACTTTTAAACTTTATTATTTTTATATTTATTTGTCAACCAGCTCATTGTACCAGTGATTAGGTGTTTTGCCCTACTTATATGGGCAAAATTAAAATACGCGTAGAAATTGAGCTATACAGACAGCCTCACAACAAGTTGCTCGGTGTCGCGACATTCACCCCATATATCTTCGCATAAATATGTCTGTATGTAAGCAATCTCCCAACAGTCATATTATGCTCATCTGTGCATGGCTCATTACAACACGAAAAAAACAGCCCACAACTTTCGTTGCAAGCCATTTTTACATCACATCCTCTACTGTTCGCCACAGGTTCTCAAAGGAATTATATAAAAGTCTTATCCTTCTCTCCCGTCCGAATACTAGGATTACACAGTCAAAGGTCCACATATGGTTAATGGCAGTTGCCACCTTATGGTTATCAGCCTCTCCATAATTAGTTATATCCTTGTAGCTTCGTATAAGATAGGTCTGAAACTCACCATCCTCGTCAGCCACACGAAGCTTCATGGGAATTATGGTTCCATCTCTGCTATGCTGGCATATAACATCAACCTTGTTCTCCTGTTCAATTATTCTACCCATAACATACACCTCACATGTATATTATAGAACATCTGTTCGTTTTTGTCTATACCTATTATTATAAATGGGGAGTATTTTCATACTCCCCATCATAGATATAATTATTTAGTTTCTGATAAAGCATCACTAATTGTCTGTTTTTGGGCTTCCTTACCGAACTTCTCCACATCCATACGGCTCTTAGCCATATGAGTAAGACATCCATTTCCACTGACACAGCCACCCTGACATGCCATTCCCTCTATAAAATTACCATCAAGTAAGTTCTTTCTAAGCTTAAGAAGGGCAACCTTACATTCTTCTATACCATCACATACCACAGGCTTAGCTTCAAAGTCCTCTATGCCCTTTTCCTTGATTCCTTCCTTAACAGCATCAGTAAGACCACCAACTCTGGCAAATATACGTCCGTAGTATGAACCATCATTAATGGCTGTTTCTTCAAGCTTTGTAATATCAATATCCTTACTGTCAAGAAGTGCCTGAAGCTCCTCAAATGTAATTACAGTATCCACGTATGGAGCAACATTCTCCTTCTTCATCTCCATCTTCTTGGCAGTACATGGTCCTATAAACACAACCTTGGCCGTAGGGTCCATCTCCTTAATATGCTTTCCAATCATAGCCATCGGAGAAAGTGTTGATGAAACATATGGTAGCATATCCGGAAAATTCTTATTGATAAAATCTACAAATGCAGGGCAGCATGAACTGGTAAGCACACCCTTTTCAAGTAACTCCTCTGTCTCGTGCATAGTAACCATATCTGCACCAAGAGCAACCTCAACAACCTCATCAAAGCCAAGCTCCCTGATACCTGATATAACCTGACCTGTCTTAGCATATACAAACTGACTGGCTATAGCCGGTGCAACACAGGCATAGGTCTTATAGTTTTTACCACCATCACTATCCTTAATATGGTTAATAACATCAAGGATATATGACTTTTCGCTTATAGCTCCAAATGGACACTGGTACACACAGGCTCCACAGGAAATGCATTTATCATTATCAATCTTTGCTTCAAAATCCTCGTTAATTGAAATTGCACCCACCTTACATGCCTGCTGACATGGACGCTTAAAGTCCATAATTGCTCCATAAGGACAGACTCTGGAACAAGCTCCACACTGCTTACACTTACTCTTATCTATTACTGCATGCTGATTCTCGTCCAGATATATAGCTCCAAACTTACAAGCATCCACACAGCGGTGAGCAAGACAGCCTCGACATATTCTGGTCACCTCATATCCTCCTACAGGACACTCATCACAGGCTATCTCTATAACCTCTATAACATTAGGATTTCTCTTATCTCCACCCATAGCAAGCTTAATACGCTCACTTACTATGGCCTTTTCCTTATATATACAGCATCTCATAGTGGGCTTTTTACCCGGAATTATTATATCGGGAATATCAAGTATTCCATCCAGAAGAGTTCCATCCCATGCTTTTCTTGCTGTCTCTTTAAGAACTCTGTACTTTAAATCCTGAATTCTGGTGTCAAACTTTCTCATTAGCTTATCTCCTTATTTACACAAATCCTCTGCAACTACACATTATCAGAAGTAATAAATTAAACCATTACGAATTCTGCTGCATCCACTCAGCAAAATCACATATTAGCATTATTCTATGCCTCTCCCTCAAGCATACTTTCCTTAACCTTATATAGCTTCTTTGATAAATCCACATAATGAGTATGAGGATTCTCAAATCTCTGCTCTTCTTCCCATACCTGATTATCAAGCTGATAGGTTACATATTCCTTTATTTCATCCAAGGTAGGCTTATCATATACAAGCTCACCATCTCTAAATATTGGCACCTGAAGCTCCTTTACATCCACATCCACGAACTTCATCTTCTTCCAAGGCTTTACTGGATCTACATAGGCAAATGGTTCGTTACCATCTACAACCTCATCATACATAGTAAGAAGATCTGCAAGAGCATGTCCTGTCTCTCTGCTAAATATTCTCCAAAGCTTCTTCCTGCCCGGATTAGTAATCTTCTCAACATTTGCAGATATTTTTATTCTAGGTACAAACTCACCCTCAGCATTCTGCACAGCAACAAGCTTATATACTCCGCCAAATACAGGGTCAGACTTAGAGGTAATCATTCTCTCTCCAACACCATATGAATCAATCTTTGCATCCTGCTTTTGAAGTGATTTAATAAGAAATTCATCCACGCTGTTAGATACAACTATCTTACAGTCCTCCATTCCATTAGCATCAAACATCTTTCTAAGCTTCTTAGAAAAATAAGCAAGGTCTCCACTATCAATTCTTACACCCTTTAAGCGCTTGCCCATAGGCTCAAGCACCTCTTTGGCAACCTTAATTGCATTTACTGCACCACTCTGTAATATATCATAGGTATCTATAAGCAATGTACAATTATCTGGATAAACCTCTGCATATGCCTTAAATGCTTCATATTCTGTATCAAAAAACTGTATCCAGCTGTGAGCCATAGTACCAATTGCAGGTACACCAAACTTTTCATCAGCTATAACTGTTGCTGTTGCCGCAGCTCCACCTATATAAGCAGCTCTAGCTCCAAGGGTTGCCGCATCCGCACCATGGGCACGTCTTGCACCAAACTCCATTACTATAGCCCCACCATCCCTGGCAGCTCTACAAATTCTTGCGGCCTTAGTAGCAATAAGCGACTGATAATTAATGGTAAGAAGCAACATAGTCTCTATAAGCTGTGCCTCAATAACAGGAGCAGTTACAGTTACTATAGGTGTATTTGGATAACAGATTGTACCCTCAGGAAGTGCATCAATATTACCGGTAAATTTAAAGTTGGCAAGATACCTTAAGAACTCCTCGCTAAACTCTCCCTTACTTCTAAGATAATCTATATCCTCTTCTGTAAATTTCAAATTCTGTATATATTCTATCATCTGCTCCAAGCCTGCCGATACAACAAATCCACCGTTATCAGGATTCTTACGATAGAACATATCGAATACTACCTGTCTATCCTTCATTCCTTTTGTAAAGTAACCATTTGACATAGTAAGCTCATAATAATCCATAAGCATAGTAAGATTTCTCATTAATTTAACACCTCTTTCTCCAACTCCTCAGGAGTTTCTACAAATGTTGTTGCACCCTGCTCTATAAGATAATCCTTGTCTCTAAAGCCCCATAAAACTGTAATACAGTCAAGCCCTGAGTTCTTAGCAGTAAGTAAATCTACCTCGGAATCTCCTATATAAACAGCCTCCTCCTTAGAGCTTCCAAGTAGCTCTAATGCCTTATAGCAGGAATCCGGCTCCGGTTTTCTAGCCATATCCGGCATATCTCCTATAGCCACCTCCACATAAGGGAAAAACTCATCTCTAAGAGCGAGCACAGCCTCATGAACCTTATTTGAAACTATAGCCATCTTAATTCCCTGCTCTTTAAAATGTGCCATAACCTCTACCACACCCTCATATGGTGCTGTCTTATCCTGATTATGCTCCTCATAATACTCCTTAAACATACCAAATGCTTTATCAAATTCTTCGTCACTAATTCTTTCCGGCGAGCATAGCTCCATCAGCCTTCTAATTCCATTTCCCAAAAAGAATCTAACATCCCTTCTATCCCTTAATGGCCATCCCATACCACTCATAGCATAATTAACGCTATCTGTAAGGTCATCTAAGGTATCTAGTAAGGTTCCATCTAAATCAAAAATCACTGTATTATATTTCACAGCCAATCTCCTTCTCATACATAACTTGTTATTCACAACTTAGCCTTAATATTACCACCATACGTACATTTTTTCAACGCACAGGAACAACTTCCCATAATGTTGTTTATGTACCATAAGTTGTCCTTGATATTTTATTACAAATTTATTACAATATATGGGAAAATATACTAAGGAGAAGCCTATGGAGAAAATTTACCATGTGCTAGTTATAGACGACGATGCCGTCCTGACCAAAACAATTGAATATGGACTTAAACAACGTGGTTTTTGTGTAACAATATCCAATTCAGGTAGAGACGCTTTAACTCTACTTAAAGGTGGATTGGATCCTGATGTGATTCTACTTGATGTGGTAATGCCTAGTATGGATGGTTATGAAACCTTTGAAAACATACAGAGAATAAAATCATTTCCTGTAATATTTATATCCGGCAAAGACGACAGCACATCTGAACTTAAAGGCCTTACTATGGGTGCTATGGATTATGTTACCAAACCTTTCATTATAGATATTCTGGTTGCCAGAATTAATATACTGCTTGGTGTATTATATGGAGAGAGCAAGGAAACTGTGGAACGTAGCTCCGATGGAGAACCAACATCAAGAACTATAAGCATTGGAGAGACAGATACACTATCTGTTGCTCTAGACCACGATAAGCTTGATGATATGAAGGAGCTTCTTACAGAATCTGAATACAGAATTGGCAAGAGGATTGCTCTTGGTTATACCAACAAAGAGATTGCCGAGGAGCTTAATTATTCTTATGGCTATGTTAAGAAGGTGGCATATAGAATATTTGATAAGCTTGACATTAAGAAACGTACAGAATTGAGAAATTTCTTCACAAAATAGAAACTACAAAACAAAAAAGGTAGCGCATATCAATTGCGCTACCTTTTTTAGCTATGAATTCTGTGCAGCTCTCTTGGCTCTCATTCTAAGAGTTGGATCAAGAATCTTCTTACGAATTCTTATTGTCTTAGGTGTGATTTCAAGAAGCTCATCATTGTCTATAAAATCAAGTGCCTGCTCAAGGCTTAAAATCTTAGGTGGTGTAAGCTTTAATGCATCATCAGAACCTGAAGCTCTTGTGTTAGTAAGCTGCTTCTTCTTACACACATTTACCTCAATATCCTCTGAACGTCCACACTGTCCTACTACCATTCCACCATATACCTGCTCTCCTGCTCCAATAAAGAGAGTTCCTCTTTCCTGAGCGTTGAAGAGTCCATAGGTAATAGCTTCACCTGCTTCGAAGGCTATAAGTGAGCCCTGGCTTCTATAGGACATATCACCCTTGTATAAATCATAGCCGTCGAAAATTGTATTGATAATACCATTTCCCTTAGTGGCTGTCATAAAGTCACCTCTAAAACCAATAAGTCCACGGGATGGTATATTAAACTCAAGTCTTGTAGTACCATTTCCTGTTGGAGCCATACCTGTAAGCTCACCCTTACGGTTATTAAGCATATTTATAACTGTTCCTGCGTAATCATCAGGAACATCTATAACTGCAATCTCAAATGGCTCAGTCTTCTTACCGCGCTCATCCTCCTTGTAGATAACCTCTGCCTTACTTACTGCAAATTCATATCCCTCACGTCTCATATTCTCTATAAGAACTGAAAGATGAAGCTCTCCACGTCCTGATACCTTGAAGCTTTCTGTTGTATCTGTTTCTTCTACACGAAGAGATACGTCGGTGTTTAATTCTCTAAAAAGCCTGTCTCTAATATGTCTTGAGGTTACGAACTTACCTTCCTTACCTGCAAGCGGAGAATCATTAACCATAAAATGCATAGCTATTGTAGGCTCTGATATCTTCTGGAAAGGTATTGCTACTGGATTTTCAGGTGAACAAATAGTGTCACCTATTTTTATATCAGCTATACCTGATATAGCTACAATTGAACCGATTCCTGCTTCAGAAACCTCAACCTTATTAAGTCCCTGGAACTCATAAAGCTTACCAATCTTAACCTTAATCTTCTTATCAGGCTCATGGGCATTAACTATAACCGCTTCCTGATTAAGCTTAAGTGTACCATTATCAACCTTACCTACACCGATTCTACCAACGTACTCATTGTAATCAATAGTACTGATAAGAACCTGTGTACCTGCTTCAGGGTCACCCTCCGGTGCAGGAATGTAATCTATAATCTTATCAAATAGTGGCTTCATATCTGTACCCATAACATTTGGGTCCTCTGATGCCACACCTGCCTTAGCAGATGCATATATAAATGGGCTATCAAGCTGCTTATCATTAGCATCAAGCTCAAGGAAAAGCTCTAATACCTCTTCTTCAACCTCAGCAGGTCTTGCCTCAGGTCTATCTATCTTGTTAACACATACGATTACATTTAAGTCAAGCTCGAGAGCCTTCTTAAGAACGAACTTAGTCTGTGGCATAGCACCTTCAAATGCATCTACCACAAGAATAACACCATTTACCATTTTAAGAACTCGCTCAACCTCTCCACCAAAGTCAGCATGTCCCGGTGTATCAATTATGTTAATCTTAGTATTACCATAGGTTACCGCAGTATTCTTAGAAAGGATTGTAATTCCTCTCTCTCGCTCTATATCATTAGAGTCCATTACTCTTTCTGCAACCTCCTGGTGCTCGCTGAATACACCACTTTGCTTAAGGAGCTCGTCTACAAGTGTAGTCTTACCATGGTCTACATGGGCAATAATTGCCACATTTCTTACATCGTCTCTTGTAATCTTCATAAATCTTACCTCGATTCTTTGCTATCTGATATGATTATTCCTATCAGATAAAATACCTATACACAATATTCGCAAGCAAAAAGCAACCTCTTAGTGTTAGAGATTGCTTTTAGTTTCTCAAACTGTGTAATTGTAGCACAGTGTTATGTACTTTTCAACAAAAAATTAGAAGATTAAACCTTAATTAAACTCAGATTACATTTCCATCCATCAGCTTTTCATCTATATTTGTCACAGTTAACTTACCACTACTAATAATATCAAGGCATTTCTTATTTTTTATATTTTGCCTCTATAGCAAGTGTGTAATAGATCATAGTCCCTACAGCAAGAAACATAGCCCCTAAAACGCTAAGTATAATTATGGCCGAATTTTGTCCGGCTAAAAGTGGCAAACCAATGATTCCAAATGCCACACCGAACACAATCCATAGCTTACCTAATGCCTTATTATAGCCTTCAACATCCTTAACCTCCGGTGCGGAAGCATTTGCCCAAAAACCAAAAGGCTTTGCTTTCTTGCTTCTCATTATGAATATACCAAAAATCACAAATAATAAACTTACAATAATCCAAATCCCAAACCCAATAATTGTTTCCATGGCTATAGCCTCCCCCTATAATATTTATTCTTGTACAAAAGGACCTTATCTTGCCTTGTACAAACGAATTATGCTAACTATAATAGTTCCAAATATTCCAACAAGCTCAACAGGTAATAACCACACAGGCAGGCCTTTACTAATTGCACTAAACACCATAAGTAATGAAAAGGTCAAAACCACAAAAAGCTTTAAAATCACTATCATACCCTTAAGTATACCATATACTCTCGCACTATTTTCCGGTGTAACCTTAACCCCTGTATTCCATGCTCCTGGGAAACATTCTATCAAGGATATCATGCCAAATGTCATCCATGCGAATATAGGCAGAATAATTATCTCCTTCTTGCTTCCAAAGTCATCTGCATCACCATACACATTAAAATGTGTAGGAATCTCATCAGGTATGTGCTTCCAATATACGATTAGCCAAACCAAAGAACCAACCATAATAACCAGACATAGTATATTAATTATTCTGTATAATATTTTCTTATTCATAGAAATCCCTCCAAACAACAGGCAACTCAAATGCCATAAAAATTTACTAGTTTATCTAAAATATATCCCCGCCAGCTTAAGCTCATCATCAAAGGTTATGGTAAATGCTATAGATACATTATCATAGGTTGCATTAACCTGAACCACTGTATAAAGCACATTATCCTGAGCCATCTCTGCTGAATATACAGAACCTATGCTACAAAGCTCTCCCCAGTCCTCATTAATCATGTTCTTAGCTTCAAGCATATACTCATCATTTAAAAACTCTTTCATTTCATCAATAGCATACTCATCTCTTAAGGTTTGGTAATCGTTATGACTAAGCAGTTTAATTACCTCTGTGGTTTTTTTCTCTACCTCAGAAGACGCATATACATTCGCACATTCAGTTGTGGTGTCTTCAACATTATTTCTATTATCGTCTATTCTAACAACTATAAATGTAATTACACAGACTAAAAGCACTATTCCAATTGTTATTGCAAATTTACCTTTCCCTCTAACAACAAAAGCAATAATCGTAGAAACCAATACTATAGCCGTTAAAATGTACAGCCAAACCGGCTCTACAACCTTACCTGCAACGAACACAGAGGTAGGTCCGTCTCCATCCATCATGGCAAATGTTATTACATCCGGAAGTGCAATTAATACAACTATACAGGCAACGCCAATAAGTAATGCAATAACCAGTAAAATAACATCTAATGGTTTTTGCTTTTCCACCTTCTCAGGCTCTACCTGTGACATAATATCAGCTACAATCCCTGACATGTCACCCTGCTTTGCACAGGCTTCCTGTTCAGTCATGCCACCATCAACTAAATCCATAATAATCTCATCATAATAGCTTATATATCTTGCTCTTTCCTCCGGCACTAATTTTTTTAAAGCCTTCTCTAATTTTTTAAGAAATTCTCTCTTATCCATGTATATCCCCTCCCCCTATAAATTCTAAGACCTTAATTAACTTTTCCTTGTCCTCCTGAAAAGCGGCTAAAGCCTCTCTTCCCTTAGGCGTTATGGAATAATACTTTCTTATTCGGTTGTTATATTCTGTGTTATAGGAATTCACCTTATCATCTGATTCAAGTCTTCTAAGTATGGGATATAATGTAGATTCCGATATATCTATATATTCAGATACATCCTTAATTATCTGGTACCCATATGAATCCTCAAAGGATAGCGCCGTAAGAACACAGTATTCAAGCAAGCCCTTTCTAAGCTGAGCATCCATAAAAATTCTCCTTCCATAGATATTATATGTTACATCGAAAATCTGCCATGCGTTATTAAATAACACTTAATATACTAGTTTCAAAATATATCGCAACAATTATGGCTAACAAACCATTTATACTACGCATAGCATAGTATGTTTTTCTATACTATACATCACATAGTATTATGTGTCAAGGGGTATATATAAAATAATTACAAACAAAAATCACTGCAGTTAATGTGACTATCATAATTATAATTTACATGAAAAAATCCCCGTAGCTAATATGAATAAATTTCATAATAGCTACAGGGATATAATAATTCATTATTATTTAGCTAAATAAATCTAAAACCTTTGAAACTGTCTCAATCTTACTAACAGTATCATTCTTAGCCGCTGGCGAACCAGTCTGTGCTGTTGATGTGTTCTGAGCAGGATTTGTCTCTCCTAATGAGCCTGCCCATTTAGGAACTACAGGACACATCCAAATCTTACCAGTTCCACGATATACATTCACAAGACCCTCACCTGATACTGCTGAACCAAGTAAGCTCTTACCTGACTTTTCAACTGTAAACTCAAGTGAACCTGACCATGCTACAGCCATATTTCCATCGATTTTCATCTGATCATTCTGAAGATTAATCTCGATAAGCTCCTCTCTTGGAACTACGCACTCAAGCGCTGCAACGCCCTGACCTGTAAGCATAGTGTTGAATAAGCCCTCTCCACCAAGTGCAGCTGAGCTTAGGTTACTTCTAGCTGTAACCTTGTTCTGTACTGTGTTATCACAAGCAAGAAAAAGTCCGTCATCAAGAACAACGCTTCCACCCCACTCTGCAAGATCTGTAAGAATGATATGTCTGTATGTAGGCTCAAGCATCATCTGACCATAACCTGTATACTCAGGCTTAACTGCAGACTCTCCTGTTACAGCACCCTTAACCATACCGCCAAGGAAACCGCCTACTCCCTTAACTCCTGATGTCATCTGAACATTACCAGTCATCCACTGCATAGCTCCTGACTGAACAGTATAACCATTACCATTGAGAGTAAGGAGAACCTGACGCTTATTAACGTTCATCTTTGCACAGTAATACTCAATCTTAGATGATGCAGGTGTAACACTCATATCTCTTACATATTCCATTACCTGCATACCACCAAGCTGTGACTTAACTACTATATTCTCATTATTCATTAAGCTGCTATATACCATAACCTATACCTCCTTATGCTGTAGGTGCCATAAGGATAGTACCTGTACCACGATATACATTTACCAGGCCTTCTCCTGATACTGCTGAGCCTATTAAGCTCTTTCCTGACTTTTCCACTGTAAACTCAAGTGAACCTGACCATGCAATAGCCATATTGCCGTCAATCTTAACCACGTCATCCTGAAGATTAAACTGAATTAACTCCTGCTGAGGTACTGGGCTTTCAAGAACTGCAATACCCTGACCTGTAAGCATAGTGTTGAATAAACCTTCACCGCCTAATACTGCTGAGCTAAGGTTGCTTCTTGCAGTAACCTTGTGCTGTACTGTACTATCACATGCAAGGAAAAGTCCGTCATCAAGTACAATTGAGCCCCACTGAGCTACATCCACCATAATAATATGCTTATATGTAGGCTCAAGCATCATAATACCCTGACCCTGATACTGAGGCTTAACTGCAGACTCACCTGTAACTGCACCCTTAACCATACCGCCAAGGAAGCCGCCTACTCCCTTAACACCTGAGTTCATCTGAATATTACCAAGCATCCACTGCATAGCTCCTGCCTGAAGTGTACAGCCTGTATTATTCATCTCAACAAGCACCTGACGCTTCTTAACGTTCATCTCTGCTGCGAAGTATGCTGTCTCTGCTGCATAAGGTGAAACAGACATATCCTTCTGGTGCTCAAAAACCTTGTACTGGCCTAACTGGCTAATACAAACCATATTCTGATTGTCGTAAAAGTTGTTTAACTGGAACATATGTATCCTCCCTAATTATAAAAATTTATGTTCTACCTTCTCAAGTATATACACATATTGAAATTATATCACTAATGTCTAGTTTTGTCATTAAACATCAGAAATTTTTATATTAAAAAAGCACATCGCAAGCAAAGCTTGCTCAGTGCAGGTAGCTCGCCAAATGGATTTTTCTGTAAACAGAAAAACAGACAAGAGAAATAGTTGGATTATCTAAGCAAGCTTACAATCCCACTATTTCTCTTGTCTATTTCCTGCCTCACAGGAAATCCGCTTGGCTCGCTAGTGAGCATACTGGGCGTTATAAAGATTAAAGTAAAATCCCTTCTGCTTTAGAAGCTCCTTATGTGAGCCCTGCTCGATTATATTTCCATCCTTCATAACAAGGATTATATCTGCTTCCTTAATTGTAGAAAGTCTATGGGCAACAATAAAGCTGGTTCTTCCCTTCATCATCTCATTAAATGCCTTCTGAATTCTAATCTCCGTAAGTGTATCTATGGAAGATGTTGCCTCATCAAGTATAAGCATAGGTGGAAGCAGAAGCATTACTCTGGTGATACAAAGAAGCTGCTTCTGACCCTGCGACAGATTTCCTCCGTCCTCAGTTATCACTGTATCATACCCCTGTGGTAATCTCTTAATAAAGCTATGGGAATGAGCCTTCTTAGCTGCAGCTATAATCTCTTCATCTGTAGCATCAGGCTTTCCGTAGGCTATATTCTCCTTAATGGTACCTGACTTAAGCCAGGTTTCTTGAAGCACCATACCATAGTTATCTCTAAGACTATCTCTGGTAATATGTCTAACATCTGTTCCATCAACCTTAATACTACCTTCACATACATCATAGAATCTCATAAGAAGATTAATAAGAGTACTCTTACCACATCCGGTTGGTCCAACTATAGCCACCCTCATACCCGGTTTAACCTTTAAGTTAAGATCCTTAATAAGCTCCTTCTCAGGAACATAGGAGAAGTCCATATGCTCTATATTAATATCACCATTTGCTTCACCCATGACAAGAGCATCCTCTGGCTCTGCCACCTGCGCTGGTTCATCAAGAAGCTCAAATACTCTACCTGCACAGGCAATAGCATTTTGTAGCTCTGTAATAACATTAGATATCTCATTAAATGGCTTGGTGTACTGATTAGCATAACTTAAGAAACAGGTAAGCTGTCCCACTGTAAGTCTACCAGTAATTCCTGCAAATGCACCTATTATACCTACTGCTGTGTAAACCAAGCTATTTACAAATCTGGTACAAGGATTAGTGAGGGATGAGTAAAATGTAGCACTCATACTATCCTTCTCTAAGGTATTATTTATCTTTTCAAATCTAGCTAATGCATCATCCTCATAGCTAAAGGCCTGAACAGTCTTCTGCTGTCCTATCATCTCATCAACTAGGGATGTAAGCTCTCCACGAGACTCAGACTGGCTTCTAAACAAATTATATGTTCTCTTAGCTATAAACGATGCTACAAAAAGGGATATAGGGGTAAGCACCACTACAACAAGAGCAATAGGCACATCGATAAACAGCATAAAGCCAAGGGTGCCTACTATAGTTACAACTCCTGTAAAAAGCTGTGTAAAGCCCATGAGAAGTCCGTCTGCAAACTGATCTATATCAGATACTATTCGACTTACTATATCTCCGTGCTGATGTGAATCAATATACGCAAGAGGAAGCTCCTCCAGGTGATTAAATGCCTCTATACGAATATCCTTTACCACAGAATAGGTTATGTGATTATTAAGCACATTCATAATCCACTGAGTGCTTGCCACAACAACAAGGGCGATTACAAACCATAGCATACACCATTTTACATCATAGAAATTAACCGTACCCTTACCATATACAAGCTCGTCTATAGCCTCACCTGTGATAATAGGTGCAACCAGGGTTCCAATTACAGACACAGTGGCACATACAAATGATAAAATTACAAAAAACCAATATTTCTTAATATACTTTAATACCCTTTTTATAGTGGCTTTATTATTAGCATTAAGCTCTGTATTCTTTTTACTCATTAGAAGCCACCTCCTCCTTATTCTGTGATGAGCAAATCTCCTGATATTCCTCACAGCTTGAAAGTAATTCATTATGAGTTCCTATACCACATACCTTTCCATCATCTAATACCACTATCTTATCTGCGTGCATTATTGAGGATGAACGCTGAGAAACTATAAATACTGTCATATTATCAGTCTTTTCCTTAATTGCCATACGAAGCTTTGCATCTGTAGCGTAATCAAGGGCTGATGAGCTGTCATCTAGTATAAGAATCTCCGGCTTCTTCACAAGAGCTCTGGCGATTGTAAGTCTCTGTTTCTGACCACCTGACAAATTCTTAGCCCCCTGATTCAGCTTAAACTTAAGTCTGCCTTCCTTAGAATCTACAAACTCCTTTGCCTGTGCCACATCTATGGCAAATTCCATATCTTCTTCTGTAGCATCTGCCTTCCCCCACTTAAGGTTATCCTCTATAGTACCTGAAAACAAAACTGCCTTCTGTGGTACAATTCCTATCTTGTCCCTAAGCTGCTCCTTAGGGTAATCCTTAACATCTACACCATCTACGAGAAGCTGCCCCTCAGTACAATCATAAAATCTAGGAATAAGATTAACAAATGAAGACTTTCCCGAGCCTGTACCGCCTATAATTCCAATGGTTTCTCCTGCGTTAACAGTAAGATTAATACCTTCTACGGATGACTCTGCAGCATTCTTATAGGTAAGACCTGCATTTACAAACTGAAGCCTTGGGGCACCACTAACAGGAGCAACTAAATCAGTCTTATAAGCCTGAGAGCAATTTGTATCAAATACATTTGCAATTCTATTAGCACAGGCAACAGCCTTGGTTTCAATTATAATAAGATTAGCAAGCTTTATAAGCTCAACTAAAATCTGTGACATATAATTAACAAGTGCATATACATCACCATCCAGAAGAATACCACTATCTACCTGATTAGCTCCAATCATAACAAGAGCCGCTATTCCAAGATTTACCACAGCATAGGTAAGTGGATTTAAAAATGTAGAAATACCACCAACCACAAGCTGCCATTTGGTAAGCTCTGTAGTACTCTTCTTAAAGTCAGACATCTCATTTTTCTCCTGACCAAAGGCACGAATAACTCTGGCTCCTGCTAGGTTTTCTCTAGTCTGAAGAAGAACCTTATCAAGTCTACCCTGCACCTTCTTGTAAAGTGGGATGGAAATAAGCATAATTCCAAAAACTATAACTATAAGAATGGGCAACACAACAAGAAATGTCTTTGCACTTTTTACATCAACAGTGAATGCCATAATTGTGGCACCAAACACTATAAATGGCGACCTCATAAATAGTCTTAAAAACATATTTATACCAGTTTGAACCTGATTAACATCACTAGTCATACGATTAATCAGAGTGGAGCTTCCTATCTCATCAATCTCTGTATAAGAAAGGGTCTCGATATGTCTAAACAAATCATATCTAAGGGCCTTTCCTACACCCATAGCTGTCTTGGCAGAAAAATATTGGGCCGTTACCGAACAGGCCAAACCAACTAAACCAAGAAGAACCATAACTAAGCCCATTT
>JAGALE010000350.1 GCA_017625335.1 Lachnospiraceae bacterium | reverse complement strand
GTTTAATTTTGCTTATATTATTGTAGATGGTTCTGCATTTGGCAGTTGTATAGGTAAATTGTTAAATAAGTTTGGAGAAAAGATTTGTATATTTGCTCCAGAGTCATTTGAGTACTTATTATTAAATACTTCTGTTTTCAATAAGTATGTTTTTAATGAGTTAAGAAATACTGAAAACTATTGTGATAGTAAAATCTTTATATCTTGGGAAAGATATTATACAAAGTTATTATCTGATTTGTGCTTAAAATTTTATGGTTTTACTTATACAAAATCAAAGTTACAACAATTTTTTAAGACGGATATATTTATAACTGAAATTAGAAACCAGATAACAGATGATATTATAGGGGTTTAATATGCAATTTAAAGATAGAATAAGGCTAAATGAATTAAAAGAGTCACAAAAAGCTATTGAGTCAGAAATTGTTAAAATTACATTTAGTAAAAAACTTGGTAAGACTTATAATTTAATATTAAAAGATTTGCTTCGTTACTTAGCTAGACTTGAATGTGAAAAAGAAGCAGATATTTGTAGAGTAGCAAATAATTTAAGAAGAAAGTTAAATGATAACTTACAATTATCTGGAGAGTGTTATACTTTTTGTGAATATTGTACTTGTATAAAATACTTACAACAAATGGGGTACTTAATACCATTTAGCTATATTTTAGTTGATGATAAAACATACGATTTTTTGGTAGAGTATGAAGGAGATAATAATGCAAATAATAATGAGACCAACAATGCATAGAGGTGCTTTTTCTTCTGAGTATATATTAAGAAATTTTGATTACACTGTATTTATGAAGTGTGGTAATAAATTTATTGCAGTTATAAATAGTTTATATGATATATCATGTGCGAGTGTTGCTTGTATACACGAAGAAGTAAAGTTACCTATTTATAAGCAACAGTTAAACTTGATGTTAGGTAAAGGTTATAATCAAACTGTTATTAGACCTAGATATTATCCGATAACTATATTGGATAATAACGAGATTAAAAAACATAGATTTGAACTTTATGAGGTGTTATAATGTTATCAGTACGGGATAGAAAGGCTGTAATGAAGTTACAACTTGAAATACAAAGATACATGTTAGAAATAATGAAGCTTGATAGTGAAATAGCTGTTTTAGAAAAACAAATTTCAGATTGGGATAAAACTGGGGGTACTGCTAAACGATTAAGTCAATTACAGAAAAGACGTAATACTTTAAGTAATAATATTGGAGTTAGGTCGGATAAATTAAGAAAATATGGAGTTCTTTAGTATTAAATATCAGTCAGGACAATTTTATGGGAAGTAGTTTATAAAATCTTAAGTTATTTCTGAGTAAATTAAGCTCTCTTGCATAAATAACTTTAAAAGGAGGTTTTTGTTTAATGTCTGACAATATTATTTTGAGAAAGTGGCAAGTAACAAATTATGGTGGGGTATTCTATCTGTCTGGTGTTGCAGACTACCATAAGAATTTAGGTACTAATGCACTTATTGAGAAAACATCTTATCTAGTTTCAGTTGAGTACTTAGATAATGATATTATTATTTGTAATACAAGAAATTCAGTATATGAATTAGATTGGCATTATGTTTGTTTAGATGTTATGTCTGATTATATTGGAATAAGAACTCTTGGTGAGACACCTTTAGAAAAATTTTATAATATTTTCTTTGACTTAGTTAATTTAGCAAATAATAATATTTATAAAAAGTTTTCTAATAATGTAAATATTACATATAAGGAAAAGCTTTCGAGACTTTTAGATATTGCTTACAAGGGTAAAATCGAAATGCTAGACATGGAAAATAAGCATGTAGATGAATTAATTAGTACAGTAAAGGATTATAATAATTGTATTTTATTAGAGTTAAATTCAGTATCAGGTGGGGGTATTGCTGTATATAATATTGATGGTGAGACTGGTAGATTTACTGTGATTCCATCAAGAGTTAATTATGAGGTTAATTATACAGCAACTACTGAAAATAGTCATTCTTTACATTTTATGTATAGCTATAATGGTTATTCTTTAAGTTTTAGTTTTATTAAAGGTAATTTTGAGAAATTGATAATTCATAATTTAAAGGTTAGTAGTGTAACTTACAGTAATATTGATATTTCTTCTAACGATACAAAAGTTATTGACTTAATATAAAATTTTGCAAAGTTCATTGGTAAGTTATGGTATTCATTTTGGTAAATTTATTTTACCAAAATACCTATTATTTATTTTATGGAGGTACTTATTATGTACAAGGCAGATTTTATCGAAAAGGTAGCAGCAAAGTCTGGTGCTACTAAGGCATCGGCAGAAGCAGTAGTTAATGCTTCTATTGAAGTAATTACTGAAGCTCTTAAGAGTGGAGAGAAGGTACAGCTTACAGGTTTTGGTACATTCGAAGCTGTTGAAAAGCCAGCTAAGAATGGTATCAATCCTAAGACAAAGGCTAAGATTACTATTCCAGCACATACCGTACCAAAGTTCAAGGCAGGTAAGTCCTTGAAAGACGCAGTTAAGTAAGACTAATCAAAGGGCTTATGATTTGGATTCTTTACTTAATTGTATTGAAGTGGGTTCAATTCCCAGATAAGCCCATTAGAACCTCACTATTTGTCGTTCTTTTTGTGACAACGAAGGCATCTTAGGAAACTAGGATGCCTGAGTTGTATTTAGGGGGTTTAATTTTATGTATCATTCATTACAGTATTTAAAAGTTAAGTCTGATTATGAAAGTTTAAACGCTAAGTTAGAATTAACTAAACGTCTTGAAAATTTTATAGATACTGGTCTTTTAGGCTCTAATAAAGAAAAATTAGTTTATACAAATACTGAGGAAATTGTTAGCAATCTTAATTATATCAAAAACAATATTAAGATGGTAAAGGAAATCAATTTGAATAAGATACTCATTAGAGAAGCCTTAGCTTCTGCAACAATTGAGGGGGCAAATACTACTTTAAATGAAGTATCTAAAAACCTATTTAGTCCAATTACTAAGGATGATAAGATGGTATCTAATACTTATCATGCATTATTAAAGTCATTAGAAGTAGGAGTAGAATCTTATAATATTCGTAGTTTATGGGAAGTTATTGTAAAAGACGTTGGTGATAATATGGATATTGCAGG
>JAGALE010000349.1 GCA_017625335.1 Lachnospiraceae bacterium | reverse complement strand
CCAATGTTCTTGCGAAAAGAAGACAACTAAGATTATATATAAAGTTTCGTTAACACATGGTAGGACAAAGTCATGTGGGTGTAAGCAAGGCGAGAACTTGGTTAATACACTGATGAATAATTACGGTGAAAATTGTTCAGCTAGAATAAACAATCCTAGAGAGTTGTGGCAGATAGAGACACTTAGTTCCAGAGATAAACTATGTGAATATATAAGGAATCTTGGGTATAAACCAACTACACAGCAACTATCGCATTTATTAAATGTTAATGATACAACATTATTACAGGTGATACATAAGTATATGATGGATGACTATATAATTATAAGTAGCATGATATCAGAGGATGAATTAGAGCTATGTAATTATGTTAAATCAATATCTAGATTTGAAGTGAATACTAATGTTAGAAATATAATACAGCCCTATGAATTAGACATATACATTCCAGAAAAGAAACTTGCTATAGAATTCAATGGAAACTATTGGCATTCAACAAAACAAAAAGATAGTAGCTATCACCAAAACAAGACAATAGCATGTGCTAAACAAGGTATACAGCTTATTCATATATTCGAATATGAATGGAAAAATAATAAAGATAAAATAAAGAAATTTATATATGACAAATTAAATGAAACTAAGAAAATATATGCTAGGGATACAACAGTAGAAGAAGTTAGTAATCTAGAGTGTATAGATTTTTTAAATAAGTACCATTTACAAGGTTACATAAGCTCAGCTATAAGTATAGCTCTCAAATTAAATGGGGATATAATTGCTGTGATGTCTTTTGGTTCATCTAGATTTGATGACTATCAGTATGAGCTTTTTAGATATTGTGTTAAGTCTGATATAAGTATAATAGGTGGAGCTGAAAAATTATTCAAGTATTTTGTTGATAGGTACACTCCAAATAGTATAGTAACATATTCAGATATCTCAAAATTCACAGGCAATGTTTACAGTCGTCTAAATTTTAAGGTAATTAATATAACCAAACCTGGTTACGTATGGGTGAACACTAATACAAATAAAGTTTTATCTAGATATCAAACGCAGAAACGTAAACTTGTAGACAGCGGATTAGGTACGGATGCTGAATCCGAAGATATTATTATGAATAGAGAGGGTTACCTCAAGGTATATAATAGTGGCAATATTAAAATGGTTTGGAAAAAATAAAGGAGTGATAAACTGATATGGAAGCTAAAGACTTACTCGAGTTACAAACACAGCGTGGTGCAAAAATAGCAGCAGGTGGAGACACAAG
This sequence comes from Lachnospiraceae bacterium, assembly GCA_017625335.1. Classification (GTDB taxonomy): domain Bacteria; phylum Bacillota; class Clostridia; order Lachnospirales; family Lachnospiraceae; genus Coprococcus_C. Next base: position 1,876 of record JAGALE010000349.1, on the reverse strand, counting down.
TAGACGTACACTTGAAGCAGTTACAAATGACTGTCGTAAGGCAATTGAGGAACAGTCAGATAAGTACAGAGACTTAAATCCTTTAGATAAAAAGGAAACAATTAAACAAATTATAATTGACTTTGTTATGAATACAAAACCATTAGTATCTGGATTTATAGACGGAGAAAATAAACCTGATACATTAAAACTGGTAGATAAGTTAGTGGAGGATATCACTGATTATGGTCTGCTATCACAAGCAATGATGGATGATGACGTCTACGAAATAAGATGTAATGGTAAGGAGCTTAAGGTAGAAATTGCTGGTCATGTTCAAGACCTTATAGATAAAGAGGGTAACTTGGTATCGTTCGATAGTCCTGAACAGCAAGAAATTATAATGAGAAAGTTACTAGGGGATGTACGTTTGACTCCTAAGGATGCACTTGTAAATAGTAGAACTATCGAAGGTTATCGTATTGCAGCCATTCACAATTCAGCTATGAGTCCTGATCCTAACGACCCCGTTGGAGACCAGTATCATGCATTTGTACTTCGTAAGTTCCGTAAGAGTAAAATGAATCTTGGTCAAATAGTGGAATATCATACATTGTCTGATAATATGGCTAGATTATTAGCTCTTTGTACTGCAGGTGGACTTACATTCTTTACCGTTGGACCTACAGCATCTGGTAAAACAACAACCAATAATGCTATTTTACAATCGGTTCCAGCAACAACACGTACAATCTTAATACAAAATCCTTCAGAAATTGATTTACGTTTTAAAGATGCATCTGGTAGAATATATAACGATGTACTTCATTTGGAAGCAAGTGAAAAAGAGAATCCTACACCTAGTGACCCTACAATGCGTAACTTGATGGATCATACTCTTCGTTTAAGTCCCACATTCGTATGTTTTGGTGAAATAAGAACCAATCCAGAATTTAAACAATGCATGAAGATCATGCAAGCCGGACATCCTATCAATACTACATTCCATGCAGAGAGTTCCCACGGAGCTATTAAGAGATTCCTAACTGCATATTTGGCAGAGTCTGGTAACGAACCTTCACACTTAGCTCTTTCAACAGTCGTTGATTTAGTTAATATGATTATTGTTCAGAAGATTATGCGTGATGGTACTCGTAGAATTATTCAAATATCTGAGGTTGTAGGTGTAGACCCAGAAAATAGAGAAGAGCCTAAACTTAATGACCTATACATATATGATATTGATAGAGAACCTGAATATGATGAGGCTGGTAATGTAATACATATTAATGGTACACATAGAAGAGTAGGTAAGCTGTCACCTAGAACAGTTCGTAAATTCCAGCTCGAAGGTGTTGCTTCAAGTAGGTATGATTTCCTTACAGTAGATGTAAATAAAGCAGAGGTTGAAACCTACACAGGTAAGAATATTGACAGATATGGTATGAAATAACAAGGAGGATAACTAAAAAATGCTAGGTGATTCACTTTTTTCATCCTTAAGTACAAATGAGGGTGCAACATCATTAACTATATTGATGATTTTAGTTTGTGCTTCAATGTTAATGATTAGTTTAACAGGCTTGCCAATATTTACTATAATCAAAAATTTTATAGCTTTGATTGGTAGAATATTTGGTAAATTCATAAATAAAAAGGAGCAGACATATCATAGAGATATAGAAATAGGTAAAATAAATGAGAAAAGGGCTAAGGTTAAGCTATATAATTTCCTAAGTGAACTTATAATAGACTTAAATATGACACAGTCTGGACTTACACCTTATGAACTGTTAGCTATAACTTGTATACTTGTTATATTTGTTACCAGTATAATATGTAAGATGCTATTTGGAACTATTATAATGGCAATACCTATGACACCTATAGCAATAGT
>JAGALE010000348.1 GCA_017625335.1 Lachnospiraceae bacterium | reverse complement strand
CCAGACAAGACATTATCATGTAAATATGGCATCTATGCTGCTTATAGGCGATTGGCTTGATTACCTTAGAGAGCAGGGTGTGTATGACAACACAAGAATCATTATCGTATCTGATCACGGAAGACCAACCTGTCAGTTTGACGAGCTTCTTCTGTCAGAGGAATACGAATCAGTAAAGGATGCAACACTATATTATCCACTTCTTTTGGTGAAGGATTTTGATAGCGAAGGATTTACTACATCAGATGAGTTTATGACTAATGGAGATGTACCGACACTAGCTACAGCAGGACTTATAGAAAATCCTACCAATCCATTTACAGGAAAGGCTATCAATAATGATGCAAAGTATGATGGAGAGCAGTATGTATTCATGTCACTTGACTGGGAGGTGGAGTTCAATAACGGAAACCAGTTTAATGCAAACACCTGGTATAAGGTAAAGGACAATATCTGGGAGAAGGAGAATTGGACTTATATAGATGAGGTTACTGCAAGGCCGGATGAGTTGGAGTAAGATAAATGTTCGTATTTATTGTCTTGTATGAATCGGAATGGTAGATGACAAATGAAAAATGGGCATATGTTTTGATATAAAAATCATACATATGCTCATTTTTTGTTGCATAAATTTTGATTATATGTTATGGCACAGGGCTTTGTGAATTGTTGCAATTTCATATGGCGTGTAGTATAATCATAATAATTATGTAATGATAATGGGTGAACTATGTTCGTTTATAGGAGGAATGTAATATGGCTATAGAAAAATTCGGAAAAATAACAGTTGAAACTTGTGATATAGGAGGATTAAAGGTAGTTACTCCATCTGTATTTGGGGATGAGAGAGGCTATTTTATGGAAACCTATAATTATAATGATTTTGCGGCAGCAGGAATTGATTGCCAATTTGTACAGGATAATCAGTCTAGTTCTAAGAAGGGCGTGTTAAGAGGACTTCATTTTCAGATAAACTTTCCACAGGATAAGTTAGTTAGAGTTGTAAGTGGAGAGGTGTTTGATGTGGCTGTGGATCTTAGAGAGGGGTCACCTACCTATGGGCAGTGGTATGGAGTTCATCTTTCAGCAGAGAACAAGAAGCAATTCTTTATTCCTAAGAATTTTGCTCACGGATTTATTGTGCTTTCAGAGAGTGCAGAGTTTTGTTATAAGTGCACAGACTTCTATCATGCCAATGATGAAGGTGGTTTGTTCTGGGATGACCCTGAGATAGGTGTTGAGTGGCCTTTGCCAGAGGGAATGACCAAGGAGGACTTGGTTATATCTGACAAGGATCAAAAATGGGGCGGAATTAAAGATTTGAATAAATAGGCGGAGAATTCGCTAATTGATTAATTTAGTATTTGTTGCAAAGAGAGAATGAAAATGTCAATAAAAAGTGAAACAAAAAAGGACATAAAGTTAATAATTAATCTGGCAAAGAATGATTTTAAGACCAGGTTTGCAGGTTCATATCTAGGTATAATCTGGGCTATGATTCAGCCGGTGGTAACTATAGCAGTTTATTGGTTCGTGTTTCAGGTGGGTATGAGGTCAGGTGATATGATAAGCTATCCATTTATCATATGGCTTGTGGCAGGTCTTGTTCCATGGTTTTATTTTTCGGAGGCATTGTCCGGAGGAACCAACGCTATGATAGAGTATAGCTATCTGGTTAAAAAGGTGGTATTTAAGATTGATATACTACCTTTGGTGAAAATTATATCTGCTTTGTTTGTTAATTCATTCTTTATATTGGTTGCCGTGGTTATTTGTTGGGCGTACGGATATACACCATCCTTATATACTTTGCAATTATTGTATTATTTGGTTTGTATGATTTTGTTAGTTGTAGGGCTTGTTTATCTTACTTCAGCTGTAGTGGTTTTCTTCAGAGATTTATCACAGATAATAGTTATAGTATTACAGGTGGGGATTTGGGCTACACCAATTATGTGGGTGGCGGAGCTTTATTTGAATCCTACATTGCATTCTATATTAATGCTAAACCCTATGTACTATATTGTGGATGGATATAGGGATTCCTTGCTTGGAGTAGAGTGGTTTTGGGAAAAACCTTTATGGACTATATATACTTGGGGTTTCATAAT
>JAGALE010000347.1 GCA_017625335.1 Lachnospiraceae bacterium | reverse complement strand
CAGAGCTTGATATGGAAGCTACATTTGCTGCAGGAATTCCTTTTGTGCTTGCTGAATATGGTTTTGGAAATGTGCATAACGCAAAAAACAAAATAAGTTGTTTTTCGGACATGCTAAAATTGAATTATGATAATTTATAGATTGGCTATTTTAAATCAAAAGATAAGCATAAAATAATGAGTTTTTGGAGGTGTCTGCATGGTTAGAGAAATCTTTGAAAATGAACTAGAACAATTGCTACAATTATACTTATATTTACATGAGAAGTCTGTGCCAGAAATGACAGAGCACTTAAAGAATACATGGAACACCATTATTCAAGACAACAATCATCATATCATTGTAAATGAAGTAGATGGTAAAATTGTTGCATCCTGCGTATGTGTGATAATTCCGAATTTAACAAGGAACATTAGACCGTATGCATTTATAGAAAATGTAGTTACACATGCAGATCATCGAGGAAAAGGATATGCAACAGAATGCTTAAATTACGCAAAGGAAATAGCAGAAAAAACAAACTGCTATAAGATGATGCTACTTACAGGTTCAAAAGAAGAAAAAATACTGAATTTTTATAGTAATGCAGGATATAACAGTTCGGACAAGACTGCTTTTATACAGTGGATTGAGTAGTACAAATTAGTATTTGTGATAAATAAGGAGGCACAATATGGGTTCATGGTTTTATAAAAAAGAGCAGGTTATAGATTTTGCACAGGTTGATGATGTAGATAGTATAAAGGAGCTTATTCTACATAATTGTACTGTATCTAATTTTTCTTGTATTGTAGCTGCTAAGGCACTGAAATCCATAGCTTTAGTGGATTGTAATATTACAAGTGAAGATTTGAGCTGCTTGAAGGGGATGGAGAAATTAAAGAAGATAAGCCTTAATGTTATGAAGCTAGATAGCATATTGTGCCTAGCGGAGATAACATCATTGAAAGAGCTTAGTCTTCGTAAGATTGAAGGTATTGATTATAATGAGTTGGAGCATTTTACCAAGCTGCAGAACTTATACATAGGGGAGAATGAGGTTTCTTCATTTGATTTTATGAAAAAAATCAAGAATCTTAAGGTTTTGGAATTTGATAAAGTACCTATAAGCAATTTGAACTTTTTATACGATTTGCCAAAGCTAAAGGAATTCGCTATGAGATACACTGCTTCCGATGAAACAGCCTTAGAATGTATTGCTAATATGAAATATTTGCAGCGTTTTCAGTATCCTGTTGCTGATATGAAGATTTATCAGGGATGTCCTAAGATTCAATCCATAGGAATAGACGCATCTCGAGTGGAGGATTTCAGTGCATTAGAAGGCAAAGAAACTATTACTGATCTTATGTTTTATAATCTTAAAACTGAGAAACAATATGAGGAACAGTTGGCAGAGGTGGAAAAATATTTGAATCTTAGCTCTTATGGCTATGTGGGAGAGGTAGAGTAGATGCTGAAATTTATATTTCTGTTAATGAATGAAATGTAATTGTGGGAGGCTTTGTAATGAATAAAATACTTTCGAAAATTAAAGAAATAATGATTGATTGTGTAGAAAAGTACTTACCAGATATAGCTTTAACTGATTTGGAAGGTGATGGTGCAGTATTTTATATGAATGGAAAAAATGGTACAGAGTTTGATTGGTATGTAAATGATAAATTATCTAATTTTATGATGTTCTATGATGATAAGGATAATATGGGTGCTGTTAAGGCTACGCTTTACAACGATGGTGGGTTGTTAATATATGCCTATGGTGACCGAGGTAAAACAGTTATTCAAGAGATAAATACATATTTAGATGTACCAGATGAAGACATTTTATCCTTAGCAGTAGTACTTAGAAATGAAGCTGATGATAATCGTGTTTGGGATGAAAACATTGAAAAGCTTAATACAGATTTAGAGCCAGGTGCTGATAAGATAGATGAATTTGTCTCAAATTCACATTATTACGATGATATGAGAGAAAGAAAATATTTATTAGGACAGGTGGCTTATGTGTCTAAGAAGATTATGGATGAAGGATGGAAAATCGGATATATGTGCCGCGAGGAAGCTGTTAATGAGAATGATAGTGGATGGTCATTTATGGTAGGTGATGAGGATGATGAGTATATTAATGATTATCAAAATATACAATTAATGAGTATAAATTCAGTAATGCAATATGACAGTGCAATTTGGAAATATATTACTAGTCCGGTAGGAACAAGATTGATTCGTGTATCATCAGAAGAGTTTGAAATTGATGAAAATAATAAAGAAATATTTAAGGAGAAAAAGTGATATAAGGATGAGGGAAGATAAAGCGGAAAGTGCAAGAAGAATGTGAGGTAAAATGAATAGTTATGGGACTAAAGGATTTGTTTAAGAAAAAAGAAGAAAAAGAAAATGTATCAAACATGGAGAGAAAATCCATCTTTGACACAGACTACCCTATGGACAAAAGCAACTGGAAACATGTGTTTTCAGCCTGTCTGGGACAATCTGTAGTGACACAGGATGCAATGGCGGAGCTTGTGGTAAAGGATAGAAATTGGTTTGTTGACTTCAGTAAAGGTACCTTAACCTTTGGTAATGATGCATATCCTGTGCAGTTTATAGGAAGTGAATCAAGTCACAGTGATACTTGGATGTGGGGATGGAATAATATTAATGGCTTTGATGAATCTATAATACAATTGGCCCATGAGGTTTATGATATTGGTGAAGACTTTAATCTAGAGTCATTAATAACTAAGACATTTCCGCTGACAGATGAAATATATGGACATACTCTTGCCATTGTGGCATGTGGTATATCCAAGGGAAAATATTGCTACTATCGTGGGCCACATGATGGCGGAGCTATTATGATGGCAGTTTCAGGATTGCCACAGGAGGTATTTGCACCTATAGATATGCAACGTTTTATCTCTACTACTATGGAATGCATTCAGCAGTTTGAATTAGATCATAAGATATTTTTGGAGAGCCTTCTTATGTGGAATGGTACTGCATATGAGTGTTCAGGTAACACATTAGTGGCACATTTTGCACAGGATTTGATGATTACATTTGAGCGGGTAGGAGATATTGTAAGAATTACAGATATAAAGACGGTGTAAAGAAAAGGGATTGACATGGAAAAAGATATGAACAATCAAAATAGTTGCTATACATATTTCAATATCGTTGGTGATTTTGAACCGGATTATGTATCGGAGTTACTAACTCTAAAGCCTGAAAAAGTATGGAGAATAGGGGATGCTCGTTCTAATGGTACAAAGTATGATTTTGCACTTTGGCAAATAGGAAGGTGCGATGAATATGATGTTGATGTTGCTAATCAAATGCGAAAGACCATTTCTATACTCCTAGATAAAATTGAAATACTCAATAAGATATATAAAGAGAATGATGTGAAATTTTGTCTAGAGGTTGTACCAAATATCTATGTAGATGAAATTACGCCATGTCTATCACCTACGCTTGATATAATAGATTTCTGTCACGCAACTAGAACAGAAATAGATATTGATATGTATCTGTATGAGTCGGAGGATGAGTAATAATCCAGAAATAAAGTTTACTATTGCAATAATAATTCGTATATGCTATTATATTGCAAAGCATTAAATTCGAATTCTTTGTGTGGTATAGCACTGGCCACATCTTAATTTCTTAGAATCATAGAACTTCAATGCTTTAAAGAATCCATTTAAAGCAAAGAGGAGATATGGTTTAGGCGACATAGCTACCTTTTTGCTAAATTATAGTTTTAAAAGGAGATATTTGCCTATGAAGAAAAGTAAAAAGAAGAATACGGTGGTTTCAAGGAGAAAACGAGTAAAGAGAAATCACAAGGATAATGTATTTCGTATGTTGTTTTCAGACGAGAATATGTTACTGATGTTGTATAATGCAATCAACGATACAAATTATGCCGATACATCTCTACTCAAAATTACCACATTAGAAAATGCAGTTTATATGTCGGTTAAGAATGACGTTTCGTGTATGGTGGATATGAGGCTTGAACTGTACGAGCATCAGTCTTCAGTAAATCCTAATATGCCACTTAGAGATTTGGATTATATTGCGGATACGTTTGCGAATTTTTATTCGGATAAGGATATTTATTCATCGAATCCTATAGAGCTTCCTAACCCTAGGTTCATAGTTTTTTATAACGGAGAACAGAATCAGCCTGCCATAAAGACATACAAGCTGTCAGACCTGTATGTACATAAGGGAGAAGAACCAAACTTAGAGTTAATTGTTACTCAAATAAATAT
>JAGALE010000346.1 GCA_017625335.1 Lachnospiraceae bacterium | reverse complement strand
TTCTTCAAGCTTTAGTGCTGGTGGAAGAGCCTTGGCTGGATTGCTGCTGATTGCTATTGCTATAGGATTTCCAATTTTAGGCTATAAGCTTATAAGTGGCAAAAAAGAGAATGAATTCCAAAATTTTAATAATCAAATGACTATATCTTAGTTGTTATGTATGAATTTTTGTGCTAAAATTATAGATGAATTATGTGATGTATATCTGTAGTTTATCTATGGTTTTAGCACATTTTTTATAGATTATAATAATTAGGTTTGCGAAGGAGAAATATTTATAACATTTAGGGGACATATGCAGAAGGAACAGATAGCTAAGATATTGCTTATAATCGGTTCGGTAATAATCCTAATCGGTATAGGCATAATTATAGGAATTAATATAAAAAAGGATAAAGAGAGCTATCCTGAGATTGTGGTGCCTTCAGAGTTGGCGTGGGTATTAGAGCCAGGTATTGAGGCACAGATGATACAGGATAATTTTTGGAGCTTTGCAGAAGCAAGCTATATTTTGATAGGTGAGATTCCTAATGTGGAATTCTATAAGATTGCAGAGGGAGCACCTAGAAATGATTATGATGTTGAAAATTTTTATATAGAGAATGGTAATGAGATGTTCTATCATGATGCTTCAGGAACTAGACTTACCACCATAACCATCGATGTGTCAGAATTTCAGGGAGAGATTGATTGGCATCAGGTTAAGGATGAGGGCGGAGTATCCATGGCCATTATAAGAGTGGGCTATAGAGGATATAGTGGAGGCTCGGTGAATCTTGATAGTATGTTTCTAGAGAATGTATCAGGAGCTAAGGAAGCAGGACTTAAAGTAGGTGTTTACTTTTACAGTCAGGCAATTAACTATGATGAGGGCTTAGAGGAAGCCAATTTTGTATTAAGTAATATTGCAGGACTTGGAATAGATGGTCCTGTGGTTATAGATACTGAGGATGCATTTACAGAGGGTGCTAGAACTAACGGAATCGACATAAAGGACAGAACTGACAGTGTTGTAGCTTTTTGTGAGACTGTAAAGGCAGCAGGTTATGAACCTATGATTTATGCTAATAGGAACTGGTATGCTATGAGTCTTGATATGTCAAGGCTATATAATTACAAGCTTTGGCTTGCTCAGTATTCTAATATGCCAAGCTTTCCATATGAGTATGTTGGTTGGCAGTATACTGATACAGGATATGTGTACGGAGTTGAGGGCTCTGTTGACATGAATGTGTGGTTTGAGTAAAGATGGTTATCGACATTAGATTAGATGGTTGGTTTAAGGGTACAGATGAGGAGATGATAGGTATATGAATATATCTAATTGGGATTTGGCCTACGATTTTGCGGCAGCATTTGGTTTGGTGATGCTGTTCATATGGTATGGCAATGAAAAGAGAATACCATCTAGAGCTCATAAAGCTTTCCTCGGTGTATGCGTAGGAATAATGCTTGTAATTTGTGTTGAGATTATAGAGGTTTTCTTCGGCAGATATAGAGATTATATTGACGATAGAGCTATGTATATAGTGCTGTATGGTCAGATGCTTGCTATACTTACTGCTTGTCTCTTCTTTGCTTATTATGTAAAGCTACTAACCAAGGTTCCACAGAAAAATTTGGAGGTTTTTGTAAAAAATATCAAGATAGCTACAGTTGCTTGTGTGGTCTTGATGATATTAAATCCTTTTACTGAGTGGCTATTTGTTATAGAGGATAAGAAGATACTGGTACACAAGGGCTTTGTTATACCATATGTTATAAGTGTAGCTATGATGCTTACAGCCTTTAGTAACATTGGTAAGCTTTCCAAGGAGATTACATTTAGAAAATGTATTATAATGATTCTAAATTTTGTATTCTGTGTAGTAGCGTTAGTGTTACAGATAACAGGTATCGCAACCGTATTCTCCTTTACTTTAGTAACAGGATATATGACTATATATCACTATTTACAGAATCCATATGCGGTTATGGATACAACTACGGGACAGTTTAACCGAAGATTCATGAATGATTATATTACATATAGATTCGAGGTTAACAAAAGCATGGGTGTGTTCCTTATTGCTATGGATGACTTTAAGCTTATTAATAAAACCTATGGTATAGATGTGGGAGATAATCTTTTGCTACAGGTTGGGGAATATCTTAACAGCTTAAAATATCCTGGAGAGGTATTTAGATTCGGTTCAGACCAATTTTGCTGTGTAATGGATAAGAATCTGTCTCAGATGCCGGAGATAGCAGAGGAGATTCATGAGAGATTTATGCATCCTTGGTATACAGGGGATGGTGAGGCGGTTATGATGTCTGCATCTATCTGTATAGTAAGGTGTCCACAGGATGCTTCAGATATGGGTGAGTTGGTTGATATTATGGACTATTCCATGGCCCTAGCTAAGAAGACCAAGAAGGGTAATATAAGCTACGCTTCAGATATGAAGCTTGATAATATGAGAAGAGAGAAGGCTGTGGAGAAGGCAGTAAAGCTTGCCATGGACAGAGAGGAAATTATGGTTCATTATCAGCCTATATTCTCTGTTGGAAAGGATGCTTATAATTCAGCAGAGGCATTGGTTAGACTTAAGGATGATGAGCTTGGCTGGATATCACCAGATGAGTTTATACCATTGGCAGAAAAACACGGTTTGATTCTTGAGTTAGGTGATATGATACTTGAAAAGGTTTGTCGCTTTATCAGGGACTTTAATCTTAAGGATTCAAGTATAGAGTACATAGAGGTTAATATTAGTACAGTTCAGCTTATGCATAAAGGCTTTGCGGGAAGAGTTAAGAAAATTCTTGAGGAATATGATGTTACACCGGAGCAGATTAATATAGAGATAACAGAGACTGCAACTATAGGTGATGTGTCTGTGGTTGATGCTAACATCTCTGAGTTAGTGGAGTATGGAATCAAGTTATCCCTTGATGATTATGGCTCAGGCTATTCTAACATTGATTACATTAACCAGATGCCATTTTCTATTATTAAGCTGGATAAGAGTATTATCTGGGAAGCATTTAAGAATGTTAAGGCAGGTATAACCCTTGAATATACTATCAGAATGCTTAATGAATTACAGCTTCTCATAGTAGCCGAAGGTGTGGAGACTGAGGATATGAAGAATCATCTTGCCGATATAGGCTGCCACTATATGCAGGGCTGGTACTATTCTAAGGCAGTAAGTGATCAGGATTTTATGGAGATTATAGAGAAGTCAGCGTAAGTTAATATTTTATGGAATAATAGCCAGTACAAAATGTTGTACTGGCTGTTTTTTTTGTGGGTATGAGGAATCAGAAGCTAATTCCTGTACCCTAGGTTTGAGAAAAAGCTTGCTTTGGTGGGTATGGGGAGACAGAAATTGTTTTGCATACCCTAGGATTGTGGAAATGTATGCTTTGGCGGGTATGAGGAAGCAGAATCTAATTCCTATACCCTAGGATTGAGAAAAAACTTGCTTTGGTGGGTATGGGGAGACAGAAATTGTTTTGTATACCCTAGGATTGTGGGAATGTATGCTTTGGCGGGTATGGGGAATCAGAAGCTAATTCCTGTACCCTAGGATTGTGAAAAAGTTTGCTTTGGTGGGTATGGGGAATCTGATTTTTGGGAGGAATAAAAAATTAGTTTTTTATGATACATTTTAGATACAATTATATTTTATACTACATTGTAGAATGATTTATGTTGGGGGGTGTTGGTATGTAGAAAAGATTGTTTGTAGGATTTGTGATTCTTATTTTTTCACTATCAGGCTGTAATAATAAAAAAGGTCAGGAAATTGATGAGAAGTTATCTTCCCTCGATAGTGGTGAATCCATAATAGAGGAAGAAAATAATAAGAATGATGAAATATACAGTTTGCCGGAGTCGGTATCCTATGAGGTGTCAAGTAAGCTTAACTCAGGAAGAGTTATTAAGGTAGAAGCGAAGGTATCAGCTACACAGACAAATGACATATCAGTATACAGCTTAAACTACACTCCTATGGATGATGCCCATATCAAGGGCTATGCAGACAAGCTTTTTGATAACGGAGAATATACAGTGGTTAAGCCCTATGAGATAAGCAGTTTGGAGGAGCTTAATGAAGAACGAAATCATTATATGGATATATGGAGCTATTTTGGTGGTGTAGATGGCGGAGGTGTGAAACAGCGTTATGGAGTGTATGGCTCCATAAGCATAGGACCTGAGCATAACATCACCATGATTGACCAGCAGGTGTCAGAGTTTCAGGAAAGTAATGTGGTAGAATATAAGGGAAATCAGATTTTATATCAGGAAAGCTATGAGGACTTTGATGATGAAGGAAACATAGCAGGAGAGGTAATAGCTAAAAAGGGGAAGCTAAGAGGAACTGTGGATGGTGATGAGTGGGAGCTTAGAGCCTATGGCACCAACGAAAATAATAAGCATGATTATGATGTTATGATTATGTATAAGGTTTACACAGATACAGAGGTTACTCAGTGTGTAGGTGTAAATGATTTTGCTACAAGCTGTTATGGAAACAATTTACTTGATATAAATACTGCAAGAGCAGATGCGGAGGAATTTTTAAATAAGCTGGGCTTTGATAAAATTGATAACATAAGTACATTTCAGTTAGTGACCAAGGTGGATGATAAGGAAGTAAATGACGGTTATAGATTTATATTTGCACCTAGGTATGATAGTCTGCCCCTGGCATTTTTGAATAGTTCCTATGTTATTGATACACCTACATATGCAAAGGTGTATGGCATAGAGCAGGCATGCTTTCAGGAATATATTAATGTGAACATTACAAGTGAGGGGATTGTAGAGATATCATTTTATAAGGGCTATGATGAGCCTGTAGAATTAACTGATGATGCAGAGCTTCTAAGCTTTGAGGATGTTGATATAATAGCTAAGAAATATATAGAGGAGAGTTTCCCATTTATACTTACAATTTCTAATATAGAATTAGAATATGTAGTAACCTATTACGGTGATGAGGATTATGCTTTGGTGCCTGTTTGGTTATATTCCACGGAAATTGATGTAGGTGGTTGGGATTCTACCTGTTTTGGCGTTAATGCCTTAGATGGGAGCATTATAGAATTTGGATTTGAGAATTATGTTGTTGATGTATGGAGTTATTGACGAGGAAGAAGTATAAGAAAGGATATGAGAAATATTATGAAGAAAGTATTATTATCAATATTATTAATTATAATCTTATGCACTGGCTGTAGCAGGGATAAGAGTGACGGCATACAGGACAAGCTAAATGCTGTAGAAGGTGAAAATGTAAGCTCAGGAAGTGCTACTTCTACGGATGCCCAAGCTACATACACCTATCCGGAGACAGTTTATTATGTGTCAAATGCAAATGTGGCAGGAGACCAAAAGACGATTATCGATGCCAAGGTTATTGCAGAGACCACAGAGGATATAGGGGTGTATGGATTATCCTTTGTGCCTATAGATGATGAGCTTGTAAAAGGTTATGCGGACAAGCTGTTTGATAATGGTGAGTATAAGGTTGTAAAGCCCTTTGACATATGTAACGAGGATGAGCTTAATGATGAAAGAGAGCATGCTGTAAGGCTTATAGAGTATTATGGTGGAGAAAGCAGAGCGGGGCAAAAATATTATAAGCTACCTTGCTGTACTATACCGTATGCACCAGAGGATGTAATTAACAGTATAGATTATGAACTTTCAAAGTATGAGGAAAGCAATTTTGTGGAGCTTTCGGATGGTCAGCTACTTTACAAGGAGACTAGAGAAAGCTATGAAGATACACCTGATGATTCCATTACTACCCGCAAAAGTAAGACCAGACTAAGAGGTAAGGTGGATGGGGAAGAATGGGATATGACTGTGCAATATGTGGAGCCTACAGGTGGGGTGCCATATGGTGTAATAAGCATGTCAAATGTTTACTCCGATTCAATAGTACATGGCTATGAGATGATTAATGAGAGAACAACTATGTTTTCCGGAGAGAACATAGTTGATGAAGAGGAAGCTAGAAGAGATGCCCTTGATGCTTTGGAAAACTTAGGATTTGAAGAGATTGACAATATCTACACCTACTGTGTTATGACCTCGGATTACTATACCATAAGAGATGGTGAGGCAGTGTACGGTCCACAAAAGGCTAATGGATACTGCTTTATATTTGCCAAAAGATATGGGAATTTAGATGTGGGCTATGTAGCACATGGATATAATGATTTGAAGATGACTCAAGTATATGGTGAAGAGCTTGGAAATTTTCAGGAATACATATATGTAACTGTAACCGATGATGGAATATATAATATCTCATTTTCTACAGGTTATCAGGTGACAGAGAAGCTTTCAGACGATTCCGTTCTTATGGACTTTGATTATATCAATGATATGGCTATAAAATATGTTGACGAAAGACCTATTATAGATAACGACATAGGTACTATAGAGTTAAAATATATTGCTACATATTATGAAGATGAGGGCTATGCTTTAATACCGGTGTGGGTTTACTATTTTTCTATGGATATACATAAAACCACCTATTATGGTGAACCATGTGCCAGATTCGGCGTTAATGCTCTAGATGGCTCCATAGTAGATTTTATATGGACTGAAGATCCATTTGATATTGATTTATATTAGAGATGACATAGTGTATAACTTACTGATATAATATAAATTAGTTTAAAATTAACTTAAAAATATCTTAACCTTTTGGAGGCTATAATGAAAAAGAGTTTAGTAGGAATTATAATTTGCTCTCTTGGATGCTCCATGCTTCTTACAGGCTGTGGTAAGTCTAAAGAAGAGGAAAGAGCAAATATCAGAATAAGTGAATATGAGAAAATCACCTACGAGACAGTAAGTGTGGAGAGAGGAGATATAGTGCCTACTCTTACTCTTGAGGTTACCTCGGATACATTTCAGAGGAAGAACTACTTCCCAAGGCAGGATGAGATGGAGGTAGACCAGATATATGTAACAGAGGGTGATATGGTGACTGAAGGACAGACCTTGGTTAGCTTTAAGGCGGGAGATATATCAGAGCAGATAACAGGCTATGAGAATCAGCTAGCAGAGGATCAGCTTCTTATTGACCATTATACTAAGCTTATGGAGATAGATAGTGAGCAGGATTACACAGAAGCTATCAAGACACT